>JAUVMT010000029.1 GCA_030600085.1 Gemmatimonadales bacterium
AGGAGAAATCGAGCTCGGAGTTCTGCTCGAAGCGCGTCTTTTGCTGCTCCGTGAGAACCGAGTAGGCAAGCTCCTGGGTGTCCTGCGGGCTGAGCTTCTCGCTATCGAGTCCCGTCATCCGGCCGTCGATGCGTAGCTTCGGACGCTCGCCCACGCTGAGGTGCAGGTCCGAGGCGCCAGCGGAGATCATCTCATCGAGCAGCGCTCGCATCCCGATGCTGGGCACGGCCTGTCGGTCCGTGTGGTCCCTATCCATCACTAGGCCGCCGTTTCCTTGAGCACTTCATCCAGTGTCGTGATCCCCCGCTTCACCTTCAGAAGGCCATCGTCCCTGAGCGTTAGCATCCCGTCTTCGATCGCCTGAGTCTTCAGATCGTCGGCCGAAACGCCCTGGAGTACCATTCGCCGTAGGGTGCGGCTCATCTTCATCACCTCGTAGAGACCCTGCCGTCCGGCATATCCGGACCCGCCGCAGGCGTCGCAGCCCTCGCCCTTGTAGAACGTGAGGCTCGCCAGGATCTCGTCGGGTATGCTGGCCGCCCGCAGCACTTCATCCGAGTACGACGCCTCTGCCTTGCAGCGCCCGCAGATTCTCCGAACAAGTCGTTGCGCAGTGATCAGGTTCACGGCAGCCGAGACGTTGAACGGCTCGATCCCCATGTCGACCAGTCGGGTGATGGTGGAGGCCGCGTCGTTGGTGTGGAGAGTGGAGAGGACGAGGTGGCCGGTAAGCGAGGCTTTGACGGCGATGCCGCCCGTCTCCAGATCCCGGATCTCACCGACCATGACGATGTTGGGGTCCTGGCGCAGGAAAGCTCGAAGAGCGGCCGCGAAGGTGAGCCCGATGTCGGGTCGAATCTGTACCTGGTTGATACCGCTCAGGTTGTACTCCACCGGATCCTCGGCGGTCATGATGTTGACCTCGTCCGTGTTGATCCGGGTGAGAGCGCTGTAGAGGGTCGTCGTCTTACCGGAACCGGTCGGTCCGGTCACGAGCACCATGCCATACGGGTTGGCGATCGCGCTGAGCATGTCCTGCTCGGCCTTCTTCTCCATACCGAACTGCTCGAGGTCCAGCACCAGGTTTCCCTTGTCCAGGATCCGGAGGACGATCTTCTCGCCGAACAGAGTGGGCAGGGTCGAGACACGGAAATCGATAACCCGTCTCCCCAGCTTCATCTTGATTCGGCCGTCCTGAGGGATCCGTCGTTCGGCGATGTTCAGATCGGCCAGGATCTTCACCCGAGAGATCAGCGCCGCCTGCATGCGCAGCGGTGGCAGCATGATCTCCTGAAGGGCTCCGTCGACGCGGTATCGGACGCGCAGCTGCTTCTCGTACGGCTCGATATGGATATCGGAAGCGCCGCGCTTCACCGCATCGGTCAGCACGCCGTTGATGAGGCGAACAACCGGTGCATCGTCGACCTGTGCCCGGAGCTGCTCCGTCGAGACCTGGTCCTCTTCCTCCTCGACGAGCTCGAGCTCCCGCTCTTCGAGTTCGTCCAGCAGCTCGCCCAGCTTGGCCTCTGTGACGTCATAGTGCTTTTCGATAAGCGAGCGGAGGGAGACCTCGCCCGCCACCATGAGCTCGATGTCGAGGCGCGTGATGAACTTCAGAACGTCGAGCAGAGTCGGGTCGGAGGGATCGGCCAGGGCGACAGTGAGCGTTCGACCGCTCCGCTTGATCGGCAGCAGGGCGTGCTTGCTGGCGAAATCGGCGGGAACCATCGCCACGGCGCGCTCATCCACCTCCACCGACGTGAGATCGACGGAGGGGAGATGGTACTCGCTGGAGATCACCGAGGTGACGTCCGCTTCAGACAGATAGTCCTTCGCTACGAGGATGTAGCTCAGGCGAGCGCCCGTCTTCTCCGATTCCTGCTGGGCCGCCTCCAGGTCCTCCAGCGAGATCATCGCCGCATGAAGGAGGAGCTCGCCCAAGCGCTTCCCGGCAGACGAGTGCGTACCTGCTGGACTCTGAGCCGTGCGAACCGTCATCGACCCCTTCTCTGAATCCTGTGTCGAGTGTCGCCGGCCTCACTCCCGGGATGGTACGAGCGGACCGAGCCTCCGAATCGGCACTCACGTGGGAGCAAGAGTCGGTCCACTCGTGCCAGAGCCGGTAGAAGGAGGTAAGGTGTGACACAATAAAGTGTTAAACACCATGAGCGCTTCAGCGAACGTCGACCATCCCTTGCAAAGCACGAAGGATTGCCGCGCCTATCCCCGGAATGCTCAGCAGCTCTTCGGTTCGCCTGAATCCCCCGTGCCGGTCCCTGAAAGCAAGGATGCTGTCCGCACGGGCCGGTCCGATTCCGGGGAGCGCCATGAGCTCGTCCCTGCCCGCCACGTTCAGATTGACCGGCCCGGCCGAGGGGGGACCGGAGCCTTGCCGGGATACCGGACTGGGCCGCAGGGTGAGATGGGGAGCGATGCGCTCGAGCACCGCCGGGCCGATGCCCGGGACGCGACCCAGGTCCGCCGGAGTCGTGTAGGGTCCGCTCCTGCGTCGCTCTTCAACGATAGCGAAGCCCTTTGCCGGCCCGATCCCCGGCAGTCGCTCCAGCTCCTCCGCCGTCGCGGCGTTGGGGTCGATCCGCTCCCCGGCACCGAGCGGTCTCTCCGCGACGGCTCTCCTGGCCAGCGCATCGGCCACCGCGCGCCGCGTCTCGCCGAGGGTCGGGAGCTCGCCGGTCGAGTCCGCCGGTGTCCAGGTGAACTCGGCCCGGCCGGGAGAGACCGCCACACGGACGGCCGTCCCGAGCAGGACGAGAAGCGCAGCCACAGCGAGGGATCGTCGCTCGGAACGGTTCAAGTCGAGAACGTCGCGTCCTCCTTTCTTTCGCTTCGACGGCCGGGCAAGGTGTCGGTGTAGGAGGTTCGCCTCCGCCGATCATCTGGCCTTCAATCGCCGGTTTCGGCGAATGGAGGCTACGCGTATATCTGTCACTGAACGGGAGGGTAGACTTGGCCGAGCCACCGACGCTCGTGTTGATCCGCCACGGGGAAACGGAGTCCAACCGGAGCCGACGGTTCGCCGGGTGGAGCGACGAGCACCTGACGGAAGAGGGACGCGAAGGGGTCGTGAGGCTCGCAAAAAGCCTCGGGCTCCGTGGCGGCAGGCTCTACGCCAGCCCGGTGCGCCGCGCGGTCGAGACGGCAGAGATCCTGGCGGCGGAGCTCTCGCTTCCCGTTCACACCGTTCACGATCTTCACGAGATCGAGCTGGGCGAGTGGACCGGCTTGACCGAGAGCGAGGTGGCCGAACGATGGCCGTCGGCGTACCGGGAGTGGCTGGAGAGGCCCGATCAGCTGGAGATCCCCGGGCGCGAGCGCCTGGAGGAGGTTCGAGAGCGCGCCGTGGGCGCGATCGACCAGATCGGGAAGGCGGAGCTCTCCGAGGACGGAGCCCCCGCCGTCGTCATCACGCACCTCGCCCTGATCCGAGTCCTCTGGCTGACCTCAAACGACCGACCATTGGCGGAGTATCACTCGGTCACGGCAGCCCATGACGAGCTGTACACGCTCCTCTGGGAGCGTCGCGGGAGGCTGAGTCCGGTCGGCAGCGGGTCGCGGCGTCCGTTGGCCGCCAGCTAGAATGAGGAGTTGGCGGCCAGCTAGAAGACGAACGTGATCTCGGCCCAGGCCTCCACCGGCTCGCCGTCTCGCCGTCCGGGGATGTACCGCATCTGCAGCACCTTCTCGACGAGCCTGCGGTTGAACGCCTGATCCGGCGTGGGAGGAACGAGCTGCACCTCGCCCAGCGGCTGCCCCTCTGCACTCACCAGCACACGCGCCGTCACCCGCATTCCCCGGACTTCGCCGGGAGGATCCCACTCGGGAACGATGGAGCGCGGCACCGGACTCGTCGTGCGGGAGCCGGTGCCCCCGAGCCCGGGCCCGGGAGAGGATCCCGAACCGGATGCATCCCCTCGGGACGGCCCGGGCCTCCCCAGCGTTACCGAGACCGGGCCGCCGACCTCGACAACGTCCCACACCGGCTCATCGGTGAGCTCTGCGGGCTCGGGTGGAGCCGGAATCTCGAAGGGGCGTGGCGCGGACACGCTGATGGCCTGCAACGCACCGCCTCCATACGCCAGCGAGGGGGCCGCTAGAGCGGACTCGGTCGGGCCGGCGGCCGGCGCGGAAGACGCGCCCCGCCAGGCGATAAAGAAGATCCCGTGCAGGACCGCCGAAACCAGAAGCGACCATCCGAGCACCCTTCTCTGTTGCCTGTCCCAGCGCTCGGATGGCAATACGTAGCGCTGTTTCACGCCGGAGGATACACCGGCGGAAAGTCAGGTTTCCCGGCGGGTCGTCGAGCCCCCGACCGGAAGGCGCTGTCGACCGGCCCGACTCCTTGCCCGCCACTCTCCGGCCGGACACTTTGCCCACCCCTCGAGCGGGATAATCCAGCATGACGGCGATCGCAAAATCAATCCTGAGGAGACGGGGAGCGCTGAATCCGCCACTCGTCCTGATCGCGACCATCGCGGCGGGATGCTGGCGAATCGGCGAGCCGACGCCGGACGAGGCGATCGTCAGCTGGGCGGCGTATCCGGACACCGTGGTCGTGGGCGAGACCTTCTCGCTGGAGTTCGCCGGCCCGGTCTCCCCGACGACCTGCGGCCGGCTCGACACCGCGGTCGTCACGCTCTCGGAGGCGGAGATCGTGCTCTCCGCGGAGCGAAGCGTGTTCGATGCCACGTGCTCGCGGGAGCGGGTCAGTTTCTATCACGCGCGACCGTTTAGCCTCGAGCGTGCCGGACGGTACCGTGTGCGAACTCGCGGCGGCCTCGACCTCGGGACGATCACCGCGGTCGACTCCGGCGGTTTCTCCCGGATGGTCGCCGTGGGAGAGGGCACCGTGCGTAGCGTCGGCGGCTGCTGGCTGTTCGGTCCCGGGTGGGCAGCCAACCAACGACCCTTCGCGCTTCGGGATACCCCGGACGAGATCGCCGCGGAGGCGGGCACCGACCGCGTGGTCTTCGTGCGTGGCTCGTTCGTCGGATTCACGCTCTGCGGGCGCTGGGGATCCAGACCCAGCATCCGGGTCGATTCTTCCCGGGTGACCGAGCGTCGCGGTCGCGACTACTACGACTAGCGAGTACGGCTCGCGAGATGACGTAGCGAGATGACGCTTTATTCGGAACGGATCGGAGGAACCACGTTGAATCAGGGGTTGAGCTCGCGGCTGGCTCGCGAGCTGGGCGAGATGCGTGATCGGGGCGTGCTGAAGACGCTGCGTCACGTAGAGGGCCCTCAATCGGCGGTGATCCGACTGGAAGGCTTCGGCGAGGTCGTGAACCTCTGCTCGAACAACTACGTCGGGCTGTGCGACGAGCCATCTGTCATGCAGGCGGTTCGCGACGGAGTGGACCGCTATGGGGCCGGGACTTCTTCGGTTCGCTTCATCTGCGGGACGTTCACGATACACCGCGAACTCGAGGAAGGGATCGCCGACTTCCTAGGGACGGAGGCGTCGATCACCTACACCTCCTGCTGGAACGCCAACGAGGGGCTCTTCGCGCCCGTGCTTGGCGAGGAGGACGTTCTGATCAGCGACGCCCTCAATCACGCCTCCATCATCGACGGGATCCGGCTGTGCAAGGCTCAGCGCAAGATCTACCGTCACATGGATATAGATCACCTTCGGGAGGTGCTGGAGGCCTCGCGCGACGCCCGTCATCGGCTCGTCATCACCGACGGTGTGTTCAGCATGGAAGGGGAGATCGCCCCCCTGCCGGAGATCCGCGAGCTGTGTGACCGGTTCGACGCCATCATGGTCATCGATGACTCCCACGCCACCGGAGTGCTGGGTGAGACCGGCCGCGGGACGCCCGAGCACTTCGGGATGCACGGCGAGGTGGACATCGTGACCTCGACCCTCGGGAAGGCGCTGGGCGGCATGGCGGGTGGCTTCACCGCCAGCACGCGGGATCTGTGTGACTACCTGACCCAGGTTTCGCGCACCCAGCTGTTCACCAACGCCGTTCCGCCCCATTCGGCGTGCGGCGCCCTCGCCGCCATCAGGCATCTGGAAAGCCACCCCGAGCTCATCTCGAAGCTGACGGCCAACACCGACTACTTCCGGGAGAGGCTGCTGGAGCTCGGCTATCGGCCGATCGAAGGCGACACCCCGATCGTCCCCGTCATCATCGGAGAGACGTCGGACGCGATCGCTCTGAGCAACCAGCTCCTCGCGGAGGGCGTCTTCGTGATCGGCTTCGGCTTTCCTGTCGTGCCGAAGGGGGAGGCCCGGATACGGTGCCAAATCTCGGCCTCCCACGAGAGAGAGCACCTGGACCGGGCGTTGGACGCCCTGAAGAAGGTGGGTGGGAAGCTCGGGCTGATCTGAGGGCGATCACGCTGGGATCACGAGGCCGCCATCCAGCCCGGACCGGAGCTCAGGTCAGGGGCCACACGATGGGGAGCACCAGGACAACCACCCCGAGCAGAACCGCGACGAGGGGAATCCCCACGCGCGTGTAGTCCGAGACCCTGTAGCCGCCCACACCCATGACCAGGAGGTTCACGGGGTGGCCAAAGGGGCTCATGAAGGCGCACGAGCTCCCGATCGCCACCACCATGAGGAGAGCGTGGGGCGACAGACCGAGGTCGGCGGCGCTGCCGAGCGCGATCGGCGCCATCAGGACAGCCACGGCGGCGGTCGGCATGAACTGCGCGGCCAGCGCGGTGATCAGGAAAAGAGACGCTAGGAGCACCCGTGGACCCGCCGACCCGGCCACTCCGAGAACCGACTCCGCAATGAGCCCGGCGGCTCCCGTTCCCTCCATGGCGAGTCCCAGCGCCAGCATCCCGGCGATGAGCACCAGGACCTTCCATTCGATGAACTTGTAGGCCTCGTCCGCCGTGAGGCATCCTGTGAGGATCATCAACAGCGCACCGGTCGGGGCCGCGATATAGATCGGCACCAAGCGGACGCCCACCGAGAGGATCATGGCCGCCATTATGGCCACGGCCAGGGGCGCCTTCCCCTCGCGAAACGCCTCCCGCACCTCTGCGCTGAGCACCAGCCAGTCGGGGTCCTGCGCCAACTTGGCCAGCTCCGAGCGTCGGCCGTACAGGAGCAGCGCATCTCCGAACTGGAGGGGCATCGAGCGGACCTTCACGTTCCAGTGATAGACGCGACCGCTGCGCTCGATCGCGAGGACCATCAGCCCGTACCGCTCCCGGAAGCCGAGATCTTGCAGGGTTTTTCCGCCGATGGTGCTGCGCGGAGAGAGCGTGACCTCCGCGAAGCCGACCGTGTTCGCCTCGAGGTCCTCCAGCAGCAGGGGCTGCTCTCCGTCGAACTCGAGCCCCTGGATCCCGTCGAGGATGGAGAGATCTTCCTCCCGGCCCTCCAGGAACAGCCGATCTCCGGCCCGCAGCACCGTATCTCCTTCAGGAAGAAGGCTTCTCTCGCCGTTGCGCCGAATCTCGAGCACGGTCAGGTCGAAGGCGGCCCGGATACGCGTCTCATCCAGACGTCGGCCGTCCAGCCAGGAGCGCTCTGGAACGACGACCCGCAGTAGCCTCCGCTCCAGGCGGTATCGCCGGCTCGCCTCCTCGCCTCCGATCAGCCGGACGTCGGAGAAGTCGGGCGCCGCCCGAAGCGCCTCGAGGCGTTCCACGTCCGCGCGCAGTAGCAGCACGTCACCCACCTCCAGCTCGGTCTGGTGGAGGCGCGTCCGCTTCACGACGCCGCTGCGGTCGACGGCCAGCACGGTGGCGTGGAACCGACGTCGAAAGTTGGCGTCGACGATGTTCTCCCCGAGGATCGGAGCTGCGTGGCCGACGGTGGCCTCCAGGAAGCCGACCGACTCCGAGAGGAGCTCCGCGGCGTCAGGGGGCTCCTCGGTGGATAGACGTCTCCAGGTCTTGGCGGCTTCGAGCGCCGAGCGCCGCCCCTCGACCACGACGCGGTCACCGGTTCGAAGCACGAACGTCGCCGCGGGGGCCAGGATGTAGTTTCCATACCGCACGACAGCCAGGATAGTGAGGCCGAGCGCCGTTCCGAGACGGCTCTCGACGAGCGTGCGACCCTCAAGCGCCGATCCGGCCGGAAGCTCCAAGCTGAACAGAGTCTCCTCGAGCCCGAACTGCGCCCACAGACCGGCGCCGACCCCGCGCTCCCCATCTTTTCGGCGCTCGGGAAGGAGCCGCCGGCCGATCAGCGCCATATAGGCGACCCCCGCGACGAGGGCGGCGATACCAACGGGCGTGAACGCGAACATGCCGAAGGCGCCGAGACCCGCATCGGCCGCCGCGCCGCTGATCAGGATGTTCGGGGCGGTGCCGATCATGGTGGTCATGCCGCCCAGCAGCGAGGCGAAGGCGAGTGGAATCAGAAGCTTGGACGGCGCGTGACCGGTACGGCCAGAGAGCTCCAGCACGACCGGAATGAGGAGCGCGCTGACCGCGATGTTGTTCATGATGGCGGAGAGAAGACCGGCCGTGACCATCAGGAGGAAGGTGAGACGACCCGCGCCCTCCCCGGCCAGCCGCAGGACGTGGTCGCCGACGAAGTGCGCGATGCCCGTTCGGTACAGACCGCCGCTGAGCACCAGAACGGCGGCGATCGTGATGACGGCCGGGTTGCTGAACCCCTGGATGGCCTCCAGCCCCGTAATCAGCCCCGTCAGGGCGAGCAGGATCAGGACGATGAGCGCGACGAGATCGTAGCGCACCCACTCGGTGACGAAGAGCACGACGGCCGCCGCCAGGATCGCCAGGACCAGAAGGATGGAGGGTGTCACGGAATCGCCGAGGCCGGATCCGGAGTCGAAGTCAACGCGTCGGGCCCGAAAGGAACGGGGACCGTCCCTGATGGCAAGGCTCCCCCCTCTGGCGGCCCCCGGGATCTGACTATAATTCGTGCTACCGACGCCGGACTGCTTGCTCCATGTCACCCCGTGCCGGAAGGATCTCAATCGCATGGACGCGCCCGAGGGGATCGTGATCGCTCCGTCGGTGCTGGCCGCCGACTACGCCCGTCTCGGAGAGCACGTGCGGGAGGCCGAAGAGGCCGGCGCACGCTGGTTCCAGCTGGACGTGATGGACGGTCGCTTCGTGCCGAACCTGGCGGCCGGGCTCCCGGTGGCGCGAGCCCTCCGGGCGTGCACGACGGCGTTCATGGACGCCCACCTGATGGTGCACGAGCCCGGTAGGTTTCTGGCGCCCTTCGCCGATGCGGGTGCCGACCTCATCACGATCCACCAGGAGGCAAGCCTCCACCTGCACCGCGATCTCGTCGAGATCCGGAAGCTCGGCTGCAGGTGCGGGGTCGCGATCAACCCGGCGACGCCTGCGGAGGCGGTCGCGGAGGTGCTCCACCTGGTCGATCTCGTTCTCGTCATGACCGTGAACCCGGGCTTCGGCGGGCAGCGCTTCATCGCATCGGCGCTTCCGAAGCTGGGACGACTACGGGAGATGGCGGCGGCGTCCGGGCTGGAGGGCATCCGGTTCCAGATCGACGGCGGCGTGGATACGGAGACGGCGCCGCTCGCGGTGGCAGCCGGAGCGGACGTGCTGATCGCCGGCTCCTCGGTGTTCCGGGGCGGCGGCAGCGTGGCCGAGAACTTCAGGGCCCTGCAAGCCGCCGCCGCCGTGCCGGTGTGACGGCTGCCCTCGCCTCGGCGAGAGTTCCGCCGCGTCGTTCGACGCCGGAAACTAAATTGAGGGCTGAGGGGTTCCACTTCAGACACGCCGCCCGCTTGGCCGGGCCGAAAACCCTTCGAACCGATGACCGTGTGAAGATGACGCCGCGCACATTGAAAGCCGGAAGAGCGAGCGTTACGGCCTTGTGTAGATGTCGAATCGGCTTCCGACGACGGGGGACCGCGGTGCGCGCCTAGATCGACAGATCTTTCCCGATGACGCCACGAGCCGCGAGCCCGAACTCGCGGCTTTTTTGTATCACGCAGACTTCAACGGACGGGAAGGGACCATGGAACCAGCCCTCGGCCTCCCGGAAGAGCCGGGCTCTCATGTGGTGTTGTCGCGCGCGGCGCGGACGCTGGTGGAGAGCATCGGGCGGACGCCGCTGCTCCACCTGCCCTCACCCGATCCGCGCGTCAAGATCCTCGGTAAGGCCGAGTGGCTGAATCCGGGCGGCTCCGTGAAGGATCGCACCGCGTGGTCGATCGTTCGAGATGGGCTGTGGACGGGCGGACTCGCGGACCGGTCCCTTCTTGACGCCAGTTCCGGAAACACGGCTATCGCCTACGCCATGATCGGGGCGGCCGTCGGCTTCGAGGTCACCCTCTGCCTCCCGGAGAACGCGAGCCGGGACAGGCTGCGGACCCTGGAAGCCTTTGGGGCACGCATCATCCTCACGGACCCGGTCGAGGGCACCGACGGCTCGATCCTGGAGGCTCGACGCTTGGCCAAGGCGTCGCCGGATCTCTACTGGTACGCCGACCAGTACTCGAACCCGGGAAACTGGCGGGCGCACTACGAGGGCACGGCCCTGGAGATCTGGCAGCAGAGCGGTGGCGGCGTCACTCACTTCGTGGCCGGCCTCGGCACGACCGGGACCCTGATCGGCACCGGCCGGCGACTGCGCAAGCTGGAGAACGGGGTGCGGATCATCGCGGTGGAGCCGCTCGAGGCCCTGCACGGCGTCGAAGGCCTGAAGAACCTCGACTCGGCGCTCCGTCCGGCGATCTACGATCCTACCGTTGCCGACGAGAAGATCAGGATCTCCACGGAGGAGGCCCAGAGTTGGGCACGACGGCTCGCGCGCGAGAGTGGTCTCTTTGTCGGCACATCCTCCGGGGCCGCCTACGCGGGCTGCATCCGGGCCGCGGAACGACTCGAAGCCGGCACGATCGTTACGATCCTGCCGGACGGCGGAGACCGCTACCTCAGCGAGAGAGAGAGCAGGCCCTGAGCGTGACCCGGACCCAGCTGGAGATCGGCTCCAAGGTCGGCGCAGATCTGCTCGCTTCCGCCGCGGAGGGCTATCCGGGAGAGGCCTGCGGAATCCTGCTCGGCCGGATCGAGGGAGACAGGCGGGTGGTCGAGGGCTTCCGGCCGGCACCGAACCGCTGGTCCGAGCGAGAGGATCGCTACCTGGTGGATCCGGAGAGCCTCCGTCGCGCTCTGGCCGCCGAGGAAGGGGGCGGTCCGCGAGTGCTCGGGTTCTATCACTCCCACCCTGACGCTCCCCCGCTGCCGTCGGAGACCGATCGCGAGCTGGCATGGCCGTGGTATCACTACGTGATCATCCGGGTCGCGGCGGGAGAGCCGGAGGAAACGCGGGCCTGGGAGCTGGATGCGGACACCGGCCGCTTCGAGGAGCGGTTAATCGGCTATACTTGATCAATGCACGCCAGTGAAAGGTGTGAGAATGGCTAGAATCTCGATACGTATCCCGACCCCGCTGCGGCCCTTCGTGGACGGGCGGTCCAGCGTCGACGTCGAGGCGGGGACGGCCCGCGAAGCGCTCGCCCGGCTGACGGAGTCCAACGAGCGCCTTCGTGCCCAGCTTATCGATGACGATGGCGAGCTGCGGAACTTCGTGAATGTCTACGTCGGGACGAGCAATCTCCGTGACCTGCCCGAGGATCCGGCGTTGGAAGAGGGAGCGGAGCTGAGCATCATCCCGTCGATCGCCGGCGGGCGCGCCTCGGAGGTGATCGAGGCGACTGGCGGTGGCACGGAAGCCGAGCGTGCCGGGCTCACGACCGATGAGCTACGCCGCTACAGCCGTCACCTTCTCATCCCCGAGGTGGGCGTGGAGGGGCAGGAGCGGCTCAAGCGAGCACGGGTTCTTCTCGTCGGCGCCGGCGGCCTGGGCTCGCCCCTCGCGCTCTATCTGACGGCCGCCGGAGTAGGCACGATAGGCATCGTCGACCACGATGTAGTGGACTTCACGAACCTGCAGCGACAGATCCTGCACGATATGTCTTCCATCGGCACTTCGAAGCTGGAATCCGCTCGGGCTCGCCTCAATGCGATCAATCCGGACGTGGATGTGGAAACGTTCGAGACCAGGCTGGACTCGGGCAACGCGCTGGAGCTCCTGGAGGGCTGGGACGTCGTGGCGGACGGGAGCGACAATTTCCCGACTCGCTACCTCGTGAACGACGCGGCCGTGCTCCTGGGAATCCCGACGATTTACGGCGCGATTTTCCGCTTCGAGGGACAGGTGTCCGTCTTCGGAGCGCAGGACGGACCGTGCTATCGCTGCCTGTTTCGCGAGCCGCCGCCGGCCGAGCTTGCGCCGAGCTGCGCGGACGCCGGCGTGTTCGGCGTGCTCCCGGGCATCGTCGGTACGATCCAGGCAACCGAGACGATCAAGATCATTCTGGATCAGGGCCGACCCCTGATCGGACGCCTCCTTCTCATCGACGCCTTGGAAATGCAGTTTCGTGAGCTGAGCATCCATGCGGATCCGTCGTGCCCGGTGTGCGGAGAGAGCCCGACGATCACCGAGCTGATCGACTACGAGGAGTTTTGTGGAGTGAACGTGGACCGAGGCTTTTCAGCCGAAGGCGTGCCCGAGATGGAGGTGATCCAACTCCAGCGGTGGCTGGACGAAAGCCGAGATTTCCAGCTGATCGACGTGCGTGAGCCGTACGAGTGGCAGATCTGCAACCTCGGGCCGCAGGGAGCCCGCCTGACCCCGCTCGGCGTCTTCCCCACGGTCGTCGGAGAGCTGGATCCGGCCACTCCGTTGGTCGTCTACTGCCGCTCGGGGGCGCGCAGCGCGCAGGCGGTGGAGAAGCTGCGGGAAACGGGCTTCGACGCGATCAACCTGAAGGGCGGAATCCTGGCCTGGGCCGAGGAGGTCGACGAGAGCATGCCGACCTACTGAGCCTGGCATGAAAATCGTCTCCCTCCTCGCCGCTGCGACCGAGATCCTCTGCGAGCTCGGTCTGGCAGATGAGCTCGTCGGCATCTCCCACGAGTGCGACCACCCACCCGAGGTTCTCGACCGCCCACGGCTCAGCAAACCGACCTTCGATGTCTCCGGTAGGAGCAGCGGCGCGATCGATCAAGCGATCCGCGAAGGTGCTTCGTCCCGTAACGACCTGTACGAGATCGACGTCGACCAGCTCCGAGAGCTCTCGCCCCACCTCATCCTGGCTCAGGCCGTATGCGAGGTGTGCGCCGTTCCGACCGAGGGCGCTCTGGAGGCGGCTCGAGCGGCGGAGATCGAGGCGGATGTGCTCTCGCTGGATGCGCATTCCATACGGGACGTGCTGGAGAGCGTGACGTTGATCGGTGAGGCGACCGGGACGGCGGAGCGAGCCGAGGTCGTCGTCGGGAATCTGCGGCGACGCTGTCACGAGGTCACCCGGGCCGTGGCCGGCGCGCCGCGCCCACGAGTCCTGGCTCTAGAGTGGCTCGATCCGCTCTTCGTACCGGGGCACTGGGTGCCGGAGATGATCGATCTGGCGGGCGGCGAGTGCGTGGCGGGCGAGGCGAAGGGGCGATCCGTCGAAACGACGGAGGACGAGCTGGCCGACACGGACCCGGACGTCCTCCTCATCATGCCGTGCGGCTACGGGCTCGCGGCGACCCGTCGAGATGCCGCAGAGCACGCCGAGCTCCTCGCCCGCTTGGCCCCGCGAGCGATCGATTGCGGGCGCGCGTTCGTGGTGGACGGGTCATCCTATTTCAATCGATCGGGTCCGCGGATCGTGGACGGGATCGAGATCGTGGGGGGACTTTTGCACCCCGAGCTATTGACGCTCCCTCTGGCGGGCGCGGCCGATACATGGAGACCGGATGCGACGACCGATGCCCGGGAGCCGACGGGGATCGCCGCCGGGATCTGATCCCCGCCTGCCCGATTACCGGTCCAGAACGACCTGCCTAACGGCGATCACGCTCGGCAGCCCCAAGAGCTCCTCCAAGAGCTCCTCGGAGAGAGGGGCATCGGTCCGGATGACGCCCAACGCCTCGCCGCCAGCCTCGCTGCGGGCGAGGTGGTACTCGGCGATATTGACTTCGGCCTCGCCCAGGCAGGATCCGACCTCGCCGATCACGCCCGGCACGTCCCGGTTCTTCACGAGGACCAGGTTGCCGCGCGGCGTGGCGTCGACGTGGAAGCGGCCGACGCGCGTGAGCCTCCGATGCCCTTCTTCCAGCAGCGCTCCACCGACCACCTGCTCGCGGGGACCGCCGGTCGCAGTGAGCTCCACGTAATGGGCGTAGTCGGCGATGCGGCGACGGCGCACGCGGGCGACGTCGATGTTTCGTTCGTCGGCGACCGCCAGGGCGTTGACGAGGTTCAGCGGCGAGGCCACGGTCGAGCGCAGGTAGCCCTCCAGCGAGGCGGCGGCGAGCAGCCGCAGAACGCGGCGCATGGAGCCGGCATAGCGAACCTCCAGGCGCTGACAGCGCCCGTCGGTGAGGGCGGACAGCACCACGCCGAGCCGGCGTCCGAGCTCGAGCAGCGGCTCGAGTCGCGCACGCTCTGCCGGATCAATCTGCGGCACGTTGAGCGCTGCGGTGAGGTCTGCCGCGATCAACGCATCCCGAACGCGCCTGGCGATCTCCAGCGCCACCTCGCGCTGCGCTTCCAACGTGGCGGCGCCCAGGTGAGGCGTCATCACGAGGTTCGGCGCCCCGCGGAGGGGGTGCTCGCCGGGGAACGGCTCCGTCTCGTACACATCGAGGGCGGCGCCCCCCAGCTTGCGCTGCTCGAGCGCGTCGGCGAGGGCCCGCTCGTCCACGATCCCTCCACGCGCCGCGTTGACCAGGATCGCGGCCGGCTTCATCCTGGCGATCTCCGCCACGCCGATCATTCCTCGCGTCTGCTCCGTGAGGGGCACGTGCACCGTCACGAAGTCAGCTCGCTCCAATAGCTCGTTCAGCTCCACCCGCTCGATGCGCTCGTCGGCGGCCCGCTCGGCCGAGAGATACGGATCGTAGGCGAGGATCCGCATGCCGAACGCATGCGCGCGGCGCGCGACCTCGGTGCCGATGCGGCCGGCGCCTATGACGCCGAGTGTGGTGCCCTTGAGCTGGCGGCCCCGGAGGACCTTCCGGTCCCAGCGACCTTCTCGCACGGAGCGATCCGCCTCCGCGACCCGGCGTGCGGCCGCCAGGAGAAGCGCGAAAGTGAGCTCGGCGGTCGAGCTGGTGTTGCCGCCCGGAGCATTGATGACGGCGACCCCGCGACGCGTTGCC
>JAUVMT010000051.1 GCA_030600085.1 Gemmatimonadales bacterium
AACCGCTAGGGCATGCCAGGGTCCCGTGTCCATATGACGATTGCGGCGCACGGCGTGAGTGCTCCGCGAAACTCGGGCGGAACGGACGCCGTGCCCTTGTAGATCTCTATGCCTGCTACGCTGGACGGCCGCACGCCGTCCAGATTGTAGAAGGGTGCCCGAACCCCATCCACGAAGTAGGCGACGTTGCAGCTACGCCCGCGCACCCGGATGGACGGCCGACCCACGCTGGTGTTCGCCACCCGGACACCCGGTATGGTCCTGAGCATGTCCGTCGTCCTCACCGGATTCCGACGGAGGATGTCAGCCCGCGTGATGAAGTATCCCTCTCCCTTCTCTCGACGTCGATTGAACTCGGTAAGCTTGCTGGGCGTGTCGAGCGCCTCCACCTGAACGATCAGATCCGCGACGGGAACGACCCTCAGCTCGATGGCGACCTCGAGCTGATTGAGCTCGTCCGCCACGAGAAAGACCCGCGCAGAGTCCGAGTAACCCAAGTAGTGAATGACGAACAGCTGTTCGCCGGCCGGCACGTTGCGGAACCAGAACCGACCGGTCTCGTCCGATTCCATGGCCAGCTCCATCTCGGGCATCTCGACCACTGCCTCCGCCAGCGAAGCGCGGGAGCCGGCCTGGACGACACTGCCGAGGATGTTGGCCAGCTCCTCCTGGGCCATCACCGGCTGGACCGCTCCCAGGACGAACGGCGCCGCCAACGTCAGAGCGGCGATGGCGCTCCAACGGCGCTTACCGCTGCCGATCGAGAGCAGGTCGTGCAATGCGGCCCTCCTTCAAACCGAGGAACCACGGATCATACGGCCGTTCGGCGCCATCGTTCCGTACGTGGGAGGCGCAGCCAACCTTCACGTGGGTAACGGGCGACTCTCCCCACCTGTGACAGAACGTGCATGGCCAGCCGATCGATGGCCGGGAGGAGCCCGCGATCTGAAAAATGGGCGGGCCGCCAGCTCTGTGTGCCGGCGGCCCGCCGGGGTACGCTCCGTCCTAACTCGGCACGACGCCTCTTACGACATCGGTCCTAGGCGAGCGTTTTCAATCTCTCCTGCCGAAGCGGAGCCGCGCTTGTCGGCTCAGCCTGCGCAGAGGCGATCGCTTGCCCGCGCCGAGCCAGGCTCGGATCTACTCCCATGAGACACAGATCACCTCCTTTTTTAAGTTCACGTAAAGGGCGACTAAGTCGCACGTATTCTGGGCATTCGTCGCCCTCGCAGCAAGCTGAAGCATCGCCGCCGCCTCTCCGTGGATCCGCTCGAACAGAAGAGCCTAGCCGTCGATATCGCAGGTGTCGGCGCCCCTTCGCGTGTCCGCGATTTGGAAGATCTTCCAGCCGTCGCTGTCCTTGAAGAGCTGGAACGCATCGACGCCGCAGTGGCTGAGCTCCTCTCCGAGGTAGAACGCGTACTCGGTCCACACGGTGGCCAGGTTCGCGTCGACTCGGACCTCGACGTTCCACAGCCGCTCGTCCCACACCTCCTCGTGAGGTGTCCCGACTGCCTCAACGAACCGGTCGATCTCGACGGACTCGAGAACCGGTTGCCCGTCGCGGATGCTGGTGCTCACCAGCCGGGCGTCCGGCGCGAAGGTGCGACGCACCATGGCGCTGTCGCCCGCCCTCATGCCATCGAACAGCTCGACGATGACCGAGACAACGGCCTGGTCACGGGCAAGGCGAGCGGCTTCCTGAGCCGTCGCAGATGGGGCGAGGCAAACGGCCAGCGTCACGAGAACGAGGGTCGCGCGAAGTGGGCTTTTCATGGGTCTCCTCGGCGGTCGACGAAAAGAAAACGAGTGTTTATCAGTTTCGCTCCCTCGGTCATGCTCGGCCAGATCACCCCGAAGCGTCACTTGCTGACCTCACGCGATTCCCTTACAAGAGAACGGTCACTCCAAGTCGTGGGTTGCTTTGAATACAACGAGAGAAAAGACCGACGCACCGAGTCCTGGCGGGCTCGTGGCTTCATCGTCATCGTCATGACCGTCGACGCCGTCGTGCTCGTGCTGATCGCGTACGCGCCCTTCTTCCTCACGTACCTCCCGGCGCGCCTGCTCTCACCCGGCTACAACTTCTTCTGAGGTGAGCCGGGGCGGCTTCGCCGGCGCCGACCCCAGACGCCACGGCCGCCGCCAGACGATCGGTCTGGCGCTGGGGCTGGTGGCGTTCGTGGCACTGTTGTTCTCCCCGCCGCCGGAGGGGCTGCCTCTCGCGGCCTGGAGAACGGCCGCCGCGGCTGTGCTCATGGCGATCTGGTGGGTCACCGAGGCGATCCCGATCCCGGCCACGTCGCTCGTGCCGCTCGCTCTCTTTCCTCTCCTCGGCATCGGAATGATCGACGAGTCGGCCGCTCCGTATGCCAACCCGATCATCTTCCTGCTCCTCGGCGGCTTCCTGCTCGCGCTCGGCATGGAACGCAGCGGGCTGCCGCGCCGGATAGCGCTCCGCACGATCGCGGCCATCGGCCATCGGCCGTCGGCGGTGATCGCCGGGTTCATGATCGCGGCGGCGTTTCTAAGCATGTGGGTCGCGAACACGGCTACGGCCATGATGATGCTGCCGATCGGCATCTCGGTGATCGAGTTCTCCCGCCGCGGCGAGGGTGGCCAGGAGAGCGGAAAGGAGGCCGCGAACTTCGCGACCTCGCTCATGCTCGGGATCGCCTACGCCTGCAGCATAGGAGGTCTGGCGACGATCGTCGGAACTCCGCCCAACGCTTTCGCGGTAGGCTTGCTGCGGGAGAACCACGGCATCGACGTTTCCTTCGCCCAGTGGATGCTGTTTGCCCTGCCGGTGGTGATCGTGGGTGTGGGCGTGGCCTACGTCGTTCTCACCCGGTGGGTCTTCCCGACCGGAAACCTGCGCATTCCCGGCGGAAGGGAGTTCATCCAGGGGCGGCTCGCCGAGCTGGGGCCGATGTCTTCGGCAGAGCGACGGGTTTCAGTCGTGTTTGCCCTGACCGCTCTCCTCTGGATCGGTCGGCCGCTGATCGCAGGCACTCTGCCGGGACTCACCGATGCCGGGATCGCGGTGGGCGCCGGTCTCGCGCTCTTCATCCTTCCTTCGGGATCCAGAGACGGGAAGAAGCTGCTCGACTGGGAGTCGGCGCAGGGTTTGCCGTGGGGCGCGCTCCTTCTCTTCGGAGGCGGATTGAGCCTCGCCTCGTCCTTCCAGCGGACCGGATTGACGGCGTGGGTCGGGTCGGGGATGGAAGGGTTGGGGGCGTGGCCGCCGATCCTCGTCGTGCTGGCGATCACGACCGTCATAGTCTTCCTCACCGAGTTGACGAGCAACACGGCGACGGCTGCGGCGTTCCTGCCGCTGGTGGGGTCCGTGGCCGTGGGGATCGGAGAAGATCCTCGCCTTCTCATCGTCCCGGCGGCGTTGGCCGCCAGCTGCGCGTTCATGCTCCCGGTCGCCACCGGTCCGAACATCGTCGTGTACGGAAGCCGGGCGGTGACAATACCGCAGATGGTCCGGGCGGGGATCTTCCTCAACATCGCGTTCATCGCCCTCATCACGGTCGCAGCGTACGCCCTCGTTTCGCTGGTTTTCGGCATCTAGGAGCCTGCCGTAACCCGAAGTGCGCAGCGGGGTTGCGCACTCATACTTCGTCTCTTGTCTGAGCTCGCGCAAGACGGTAACAGGCGCGGGAGCGACTGTCGCGCGCGGCCGCACCGCATTACTTGGACAGGCCCCAGGAGGGGGGTTTCCCCGCGACGCTCGGGGCGATCTCCCCACCCGCACGTCCGCAGTTGCCGGACTGGCAGGGGGCAGCAGTTCGACGAGACCTTTCCTTGGGACGGTAGGTGCTCGATCCGGATTAATCAGGCCGCGGAGGCCCAACCGAAGAGTAGAAGATGGACACCACGGATTCGCCGGACCTCGTGAAGCTCGATACGAGCCGACCGATTTGGGATCAGTTCTTCTCGGTGGCGCCGCTCGTCGTGGTGGGCACGAAGGAGGATGAGCGCTACAACCTGGCGCCGAAGCACATGGCCTTCCCGCTAGGCTGGGACAACTACTTCGCCTTCGTCTGCACCCCCCGGCACGAGACCTACCACAGCGTGCTGAAGACCGGCGAGTTCACGGTCAGCTATCCGCGGCCGACCCAGGTCGTACTTGCGAGCCTGACCGCCGAGCCGCGAGAAGACCTCGACGAGCCGAAGCCGATGCTCTCCGTGATGTCGACTTTCCCGGCAACGGAGGTGGACGGGGTGTTCCTCGAGGACGGCTACCTCTTCCTGGAGTGCCGTCTCGACAAGGTGCTGGATGGGTTCAGCCTGAACAGCCTCATCGTCGGGCGTATCGTGGCGGCCCGCGTCCATCCCGACGCGATGCGCTCCGTCGATCGGGACGATCAGGACGTGATCTACCATTCGCCGCTTCTCGCCTACCTGAACCCGGGCCGGTACGCGACGGTGAAGGAGAGTTACGCCTTCCCCTTCCCGGCGGACTTCAAGCGATAGTCGCTCCATGACCACCGGGCGTGCTCGCCGGCCGTTGAAGTTGGCGGGAACGCTGGTGTAGGGAGCTCGGGAAGAACCCGGCCCGCCGGAGTCGGCCCGGGATCAGCTCTCTTGGACCCAGACGAGAGTCTGACCGTCGTCGTGGGCGATTCGGACGACCTCCAGCCCTCGCTCGTCCCGTCCTGATCCAATCGCCAGGCTGGTCACGCCCGATATCGAGTGCGTGAGGTGAGGCTCGGCGCCCTCGAGCTCGCCCAACATGATCGAGATCCGGTCGTCCCGGTGGTCGTAGACGACGCCCCGAAGAGGAAAGCCACGCTCCTGTTCCCGGGCTCCCAGCTCGGGGCTATCGATCTCGATCAGGGTGGGGCGTTGGGCGTTCCGTTCGGTGAAGTTCGCCAGCACGGTCGCCCAGAGCTCTCTGGGGATCTCGCGGTATGTCATCGTATCGGTCGCGTCAGCCGATCTCGAGGACGGCCGAACCACGAATACGTCCCGCGCGCAGGTCGTCCAGCGCCCGGTTGGCTTCCGCCAGTGGATATGAGCTGACCTCCGTGCGAACCCCGGTTCGCGGAACCAGTTGCAGGAACTCCTCCCCGTCCCGTCGTGTGAGGTTGGCGACCGATCGCACGACTCGCTCGCCCCAAAGGGCCTCGTAGGGAAACGCCGGGATCTCGCTCATGTGAATTCCGGCGCACACGACGGTTCCCCCTTTGTCGACGGCGGCGAGCGCTCGGGGCACGAGCGCTCCCACGGGTGCGAAGATGATCGCCGCCTCCAGCGGTTCCGGCGGCGCCTCCTCGGACGATCCCGCCCACTCGGCGCCCAGCTCGAGGGCGAAGCTCTGTCCCTCGGTATCACCCGGTCGCGTGAACGCGAACACCCTTCGTCCCTGATAGATCGCGACTTGCGCGATGATGTGCGCCGCCGCTCCGAAACCGTACAGGCCGAGGCGCTCGGCATCGCCCGCCATGACGAGAGAACGATAACCGATCAGACCTGCGCAGAGGAGCGGTGCGGCCTGCAGATCGGAGTAGCCGATCGGGATCGGGAAGCAGAAGCGCGCGTCCGCGACCGCATACTCGGCGTATCCGCCGTCGATCTGGTAGCCGGTAAACCGCGCCGCCTCGCACAAGTTCTCTCGTCCCGATCTGCAGAATCGGCACTCGCCGCACGTCCATCCCACCCACGGCACGCCGATCCTGCTTCCCGGCTCGATCCCTTCCGTCCCCGGCTCGACCTCGAGGACCTCGCCCACTATCTGGTGTCCCGGGACCAGCGGCAGCTTCGGGTCCGGGAGATCTCCGTCCACGACGTGGAGGTCGGTTCGGCAAACCCCGCAGGTCAGCACGCGAAGCAGGACTCGACCGTACCCCAGCCGTGGTCGCTCGACCTCCTCGAGTCGCAGCGGCTGCCCCTGCTCCTCCAGGACCATCGCCTTCATCGTGCGATGGCGTCCATCGTCATCTCTCGGTACCGAAGGGCATGTTGATAGAAACCGTCGTTCCCTCCACCTCCGAGCTCCGGATCGAGAGCTCGGCGCCCACGTGCAACGCCCGCTCCCTCATCTCCAGCAAGCCGAGGCCTCGTCCGGCCCGCTCCAGCTCGGCGTCGACGTCGAAGCCCGCTCCGTTGTCGTGGATCTTCGCCGACACGCCGTCGGGCCCGCGCAAGATGCGGACGTCGACGCTCTTCGCTCCCGCGTGGCGGGCGGCGTTGCCCAGCGCTTCGCTCACGATGCGGTAAAGGGCGAGGCCTTCCTCCGTGGTAAGGTCGGACTCGATCGAGTCGGCGTCCAGATGAATCTCGACCCCGCTCCGCTCCGAGAGATTCCTGACCTGCGCCGCCAGCGCCGGGACGAGGCCGATCTCCTCGAGCTCTGGTGGGCGCAGCTCGCGCGCGACCTGCCGAATGCTCTCGAGGGCTTCGATGAGGGCCTCTCGAAGGTTGTCGAACTGGCCCTCCTCCGCATCGCCGAATCTCCGTCCTGCAGCCCGAAGCTGAAGGAGCACGGCTGCCAGTGACTGGGCCGTCTCGTCGTACAGCTTCCGAGCCACCCAGCGGCGGGCGTTCTCCTCCGACTCGAGCGATCGGACCGTGACCTCGCGCTGCCGGCTGCGGTACAGCTCGACGCGGTCCAGCATCCGGTTGAAGAGGGTGACTAGCCTGCGCATGTCCGTGTCGGCGAGGGGCGACATGGCTGCCCTGGTCTGCAGGTCTCCTTGCTCGACACGCTCGGCAGAGGCCTCGAGCTCCCTCAACGGCTGAAGCGCCAGACGCGTGAGGAACGCGCTGCACGTCGCGCCGACCACGACGGCCGACGCCCCGAGGATCGAGGCCCACCTCGCAGCCTCCGTCGCGGATACGCCTCCGAGGCGGGCCAGGAGAAAACCGCCTATGAGGACTGCGACGGCGAGGATGACGGCGTTCGCCACGAGGATCTTGTAAAACAGGGGAAGGCGAAGGAGTTTGTCTGCCAGTCCGGGCGGCGCCGGAGTGGCTCGGGCTCGGTCGAGCGTGACCGATCGCCCGTTGGGGGCGCGGCCCCTCGGCGATTCCGAGTCGGATGTGATCAAGGTCTGGCCGGCCGTACTCACTGTCGCCCCGAGTCGTCGATGCACCCAATCGGCTTGACAGGCTCGAGCGGACCGGCACGTTACGCCACCGGGCCGAAGAGGATGCCTTTCCTCCGAAAGGGTTAGTGACGACAATGTGATACGTGAGTCGGGCGATGTCTGTCGGGCTCCGCTGGAATGATGGCGTAAGGAAAACGCACGGTTGGTGTAGGGAATTTCTCTACCGGAACGTGGAGCGAACCCGCGGGAGAGGCGTGACCGACCAGCTTTCATCCCAGGACATCATCGAGATCTTCCGGGCTGCGCCGGACGGGATACTCGTGGTCGACGCGAGCGGTAGGGTCATCGCATCGAACCCGGCGGCCCGCCGTCTCTTCGGCTATGAGGGGAAAGACCTCGCGGGCTGCGACGTCGAGTCGCTCGTACCGGGTCGATTTCGTGCCGAGCACGCGGCCCAGCGAGAGCTGTACGCCGCGGAGCCGCGTGCCCGGCCGATGGGTATCGGGCTGGAGCTGTTGGGCCTGCGGGCGGACGGTAGCGAGATTCCCGTCGAGATCAGCCTCAGTCCGCTAGTTTCCCCAGAGGGGCTGCGCGTAATCTGTACCGTCCGGGACGTTACGGAGCAGAAACGCTACCGGGAGTTCGGGCGAGCGGCGCTCCGGGCCGCCGAAGAGGAGCGCAAACGCCTCGCCCTCGAGCTGCACGATGACATGGCGCAGCGGCTGGCCGCCCTGCTCCTCCGCGTGCGCCTGGCGAGCGAGACACAGATCCGGGAGCGACGGGAGGCCCTGCTGGCCGAGCTGCGGGAGGCGCTCGTCGACACGGCGGCTGCCCTCCATCGCATCGCGCGCGGTCTCCGGCCGCCGGCTCTCGCAGAAGCCGGGCTCGAGGCGGCGATCCGCTCCGACGTGCGAAGCAGGCTCGCCGACACGGACCTGGATGTGGAGCTGGATCTCGATCCGGTGGGAGAGCTGTTGGATGAGGATCAGAAGTTGGTGTTGTACCGTGTGCTTCAGGAGGCGATATCAAACGTGGTGCGCCATGCGGACGCCTCGCGGCTGGTGATCAGGCTGCGCCAGAACGGAGAGCGGATCCTCGCCGAAGCCGACGATGATGGACGCGGCTTCGTGGTAGAGGAGGTAGACGTTCTGGCGGGTCGATTGGGGATTCTCGGGATGCGTGAGCGGGCGGCGTCAGTGGGCGCGCGCGTAGAGATTCAGAGCGAGCTCGGCGAGGGCACGCGGGTGACTGTCGATCTGCCGCTCAGGACGAAGGTGGAGGAAGAGTCCGCTGAGCGAGAGGAGAAGACCGCGGATGCCTGAGCCGATCCGCATCCTTCTGGCGGACGATCACACGATGTTTCGTGCCGGCCTTCGAGCGCTCCTCGAAGGCGAGTCCAACATCGAGGTGGTGGGGGAGGCCGCCACCGGCGACGAGGCGGTCGACGGAGCTCGCACGCTCCGGCCGGATGTCGTGCTGATGGACCTGTCGATGCCGGGCTCGGGCGGCCTGGAGGCCACGCGCCGCATCGCGGCGCTCGAGCTCGAGAGCCGGGTGCTCGTGCTCACCGTTCACGCCGAGGAAGAGTATCTGGTGCCGGTCATCCAGGCCGGGGCTAGCGGCTATCTGACGAAGACCAGCGCCGATCGCGACCTCGTTGAGGCGATCCGCATCGTCGCGCGCGGAGAGGTCTATCTTCCGCCCCAGGCCACGAAGCTGCTGCTGCAGGAGTACAAGGCCGCGGAGTCCGATCCCGACGCGCCCAGCCTCAGGCAGCTCAGCTCCCGCGAGCAGGAGGTTCTTGCCCTGACGGCCGAGGGCTACAGCTCCCGCGAGATAGGCAAGAAGCTGTTCATCTCGGGGAAGACCGTGGACACCTACCGATCGCGCATCATGCAGAAGCTCGGCCTCAACCACCGTTCCCAGCTCGTCCGTTTCGCCCTCAAGGTCGGGCTGCTGAAGGAGACGTAGGCCGGGCCGACCTCAGGTCCCGACGGCTGCCAGTTCACTCTGCGTCCGGAAGCAGCTCCCGAACCCAGGAAAACGCGGCCACCGCGCCGGGCAAGCCCACCGTGCCCGCCGCGAGTGCGACCACCTGCTCCAGCGCGGCCGTCTCCATGCCCAGGGCGAGCGCCTTGCGCACGCTGGCGTGGACCGCGCCCTGGCGCATCGCCCCGATGGCAACTCCCAGCTTGATCAGACGGGCGGTCGGCTCGTCCAGCGGGCCGTTTCGCCCGGCTGTCCCGATGAGCTCCCATGCCTCACCCAGCTCGGGGTAGCGTTCAACGAAGGCGGCAAACGTCTCTGGCGGCTTTGGCAGCTCGTTCATCGATGTCCCCATTTGAAGAAGTCGGTGAGCCCGATGTCAGGACCAAATGGAACCGGGAGCGCTCCAAGTCAACCCCCAGTTGCTCGGCACACTGCCGTCAATTAGGATAAGAAGATCTGAAACTCTTCAATACGGTGACTCGAATCCTCTATTCGAACACCTGTGAGTACGCGATCCGGGCGCTGACATATCTGGCGCAACAGCCGACGGGCGAGCTGACGATGTTGTCGGAGATCACCGCGGCGCAGGAACTTCCGCGTGCCTTCCTCGGAAAGATACTGAAGGATCTCGTGCGCACGGGCATGCTGAGGTCGGCCCGTGGCCCGACAGGCGGATACTCCCTGGCCCGCGAACCGGCGGAGATCTCTCTCCTCGAGATCAAAGAGGCGATCGACGGCAGCGGGGACCTGGAGCGCTGCGCCGTGGGCCTCAGCCCCTGCTCGGACGACGCCCCCTGTCCATTGCACGATGCGTACAAGCCGCTGCGCACGGCGATCAGGACGTATCTGCAGGATACCACGCTCGCCGGCCTGGCGGCGGGCCTATCCGAGAAACAGGTGCTGTTGGCCGGTCGCGCAGAGTTGTCGACCTCTCGACCCCCTGGGACCTGACTCATGGTTCGAAACTCCGCCGTGGCATGTTGTGTGGCCCTGACATGGGTGGTAGGGCTTCCAAACCCTGCGGCCGCATCCCAGGATCCCGCATCGGACTTGGGTACCTCCCCGCCGGTCCAGGACTCCGGAACTCCGGCCCAGCAGACCTTCCAGGAGCTGTGCGCCATGTGCCACACGATCGGCGGTGGGGTCCTCGTCGGCCCAGACCTCCGGGGAGTGGCCGAGCGCCGCAGCGAGGGTTGGATCGTGAGCTTCGTCCAGCACTCCCAGGAGCTCGTGAAGGCGGGGGACCCCGATGCGGCGGCGCTCTTCGAAGAGTTCAAGATCGTGATGCCGGATCAGCCACTCCCCGAGGACGAGATCCTGGCGCTCATCGAGTACATAAGCACGGCTGGGCCCACCGGAGGCGCATCCTCCGGCCCGGCGGAAGTCATCGAGGCGGCCACCGAGGAACAGGTCCTCCTGGGGCAGGAGCTGTTTCAGGGAACGACGCGGCTGGCCAACAGCGGGCCGGCCTGCAACTCGTGCCATGAGGTGAGGAACGACGCCGTAATCGGTGGCGGCATACTCGGTCCCGATCTCACGACGGTGATCTCGCGGTTGAGCGCGCGCGGCGTAAGGGCGATTCTCGCACGACCCCCATACCCAGTCATGAGAAGGGCCTATCTGAACAGCGCGCTCACCGAGGAAGAGGCCACGGCTCTCGTCGGCTTTCTACAGCAAGCCGACGCGGACCAGGCGCTCTACCAGCCACGGGAGTACGGCATCAAGCTTTTCTTCGCCGGGATCGCGGGCACGGCGCTCCTCCTGCTCCTCTACACACTCATCTGGCGTGGGCGCAGCAAGGGTTCCGTGAATCAGGCGATCTTCGACAGACAGGTCAGGTCCACATGAATCCACACCCGGCAGGGGACTGAGAAGGAAACATGGGCTGGATCAAAGACATCATCTCGCCACAGACCCGGCAATGGGAAGAGTTTTACCGCAACCGCTTCCAGCATGATCGGGTGGTACGCAGCACGCACGGCGTGAACTGCACGGGCGGATGCTCCTGGCAGATCCATGTGAAGGACGGGATCGTGACCTGGGAGACGCAGCAGCTCGACTACCCGCTGCTGGAAGACTCTCTGCCTCCCTATGAGCCCCGGGGGTGCCAGCGGGGAATCTCGTACTCCTGGTACCTCTACAGCCCGCTGCGGATCAAGTACCCGTTGATTAGAAGTGCTCTCATCGATGCCTACCGGGCCAAGAAGCGCGAGACGGGCGATCCCATGAAGGCGTGGAAAGCCCTGCAGGCGGATGAGGACGCCCGGAGGAGTTACCAGCAGGCCCGCGGCAAAGGCGGCTTCCGGAGAGCGAGCTGGGACGAGGTCATGGAGATCATGGCCGTGGCCAACATCAGCACCGCCGAGGAATACGGGCCCGACCGGGTGATCGGGTTCAGTCCGATCCCGGCCATGTCGATGCTCAGCTACGCGGCCGGCGGGCGCTTCCTCCAGCTGTTCGGAGGCGTCAACCTCAGCTTCTA
>JAUVMT010000239.1 GCA_030600085.1 Gemmatimonadales bacterium
AGGAATCTCTTGAAGTCGTCGGTCGAGCGGCGCGACACGCCGACGCGGTAGGCCTCGATCTCAAGGACTGGCATGGCGGTTCTCCGGTTGGGTATCAGCGTCACGGCGATCCGTCAGGTCTCGCTCAACCTATCCTCATCGCTCCCCACATGTCATGGCCTCCGGGAATCTCCCTACATCGCGACACCGGTTCCTCCGATTGTCGCGGGTTCCGGCGGTCCGGAGTTTGCGCTGACGGGGATTAGGAGCATCGACGGAGGGGTGGAGGGACGCTGAGAAACAACGGAGGGGACCATGTCCCAGATCTCTAAGCGACTGTTGATAGCGGCGGCCGGATTCGGCCTAATGGGCGTTGCGCCTTCGACGGCCCATGCCCAGGGCTTCCTTCTCGACCTCTACGCGGGGGTCGGTCTACCCACGGGCCGGCTGAACGATTTGACGAATGCGGGTTTCTCTGGCGGGCTGGGTCTCGGCTACGTCTTCAATCGCGCGGTGGGCATTCGCGCCGACTTCGCGGGCGAGTGGCTGAAGGGACAGGATCCGGTCGTGTCGCCGCTTCCCGACATCGATCAGGCCTTCTTCGGCCGCGACGTCAACCTGTATCACTACGATGCGGCGATCATGATCAACGCGACCGACGCGAGGCGGACGAACTGGATAGTCGCGATCGACGCGGGAGCGGGCGCCACGACGATTCAGTTCAGAGGCGATGAGCTGGACAGGCCGGATTCTGAGACCCGGTTCACGATCCCGGTCGGCTTCGCTGTCGGCTATCTTGTCTCAGAGACCGTCGGCGTGTTCATACGCGGCCGCTGGTACCTCATGTTCACCGACGCCTCCCGCTTCGGTGGCTCGACCTGGTCGTCCTTCCCGATTTGGGGCGGATTCGGGATTCGCGCCGGCTGATCGGCGGCGTCAGAAGCTGGCGGGCCCGGCCTCGGAGGGGAGGGACGCCACCTTCTTGGACTCGATCAGCGACTCCATGAAGTCCTGACGCTCGGCCAGCAGCTCCATTCGTTGGTCGATTCCCTCGACGAGCTGACGGATCTCCCGTACGCCGAGCTCCAGCCGCTCGAGCCGGTCCCGGTCAGGGGAACTCTCGTGACGCAGTTTGATCCACTCCTCGAGCACTCTCCCGAGACGGCGGCTCAGCGGAAAGAGCAGGATGAAGATTCCGATCATGAACGTCGCGATCAGCGGAGCGATTGCGTCGACCATGCCTGGAGGCATTTTGGATCCTCGTCGTGTCACGGTTGTGGATGGTGGAAATAACGGCAGCGTCTGCCGTTCTCGACTATTCTACGACAGTCTAACGGGGAGGGTTTCAACGCGTGAATACCGAGGCCGCAACCTTGGGCGGCGGGTGCTTCTGGTGCCTGGAGGCCGTCTTCGAGCTGCTGGAAGGGGTCGAGCGCGTGGAGTCGGGCTACGCGGGCGGCAGCGCTCCTAGCCCCACCTACGAAGAGATCTGCGCGGGAACGACCGGGCATGCCGAGGTGGTGCAGGTCACCTTCGATGCCGCCGTGGTCAGCTACCGGGAGATCCTGGAGGTCTTCTTCGCCACCCACGACCCGACCACGCTCAACCGGCAGGGGCCGGATGTGGGGACCCAGTACCGGTCGGCCATCTACTATCACTCGGAGGATCAAAAGGAAACGGCGCAGGACCTGATCGCCGAGCTGGAGAGAGAGGGCGTTTTCCCCGGCTCGATCGTGACCGAGGTGGCCGAGCTCACCGAGTTCCATCCTGCAGAGGCGTATCATCAGGAGTACTACCGCAACAACCCGAACCAGCCGTACTGCACCTTCCTCATAGACCCGAAGGTGGCGAAGTTTCGGCAACAGTTCGCTGACCGGCTGCGCGCCGCTCCTCCCGGCGGCTAGGGAGATGACGTCACGCCCCGACGCGGGTGGGCGCGAGAAGCCGCGCGTCGTGATCGTGGGCGGCGGGTTCGGCGGTTTGGAGGCGGCCAGAGCGCTGGCCAAGGCCGATGCCGAGGTCGTGCTCTTCGACCGGCACAACCACCACCTCTTCCAGCCCCTCCTGTACCAGATCGCGACGGCGGCTCTCTCACCCGCGAACATCGCCGCGCCGATCCGAAAGATCCTCGCGAAGCAAGAGAACTGCGACGTGATCATGTCCGAGGTCACGGAGGTGGACCTCGAGAGCCGGACCGTGACGGTGACGGATCAGCGGTACGCCTACGATTACCTGGTCCTCGCAGCCGGCGCCCGCACCAACTACTTCGGCAACGACGCCTGGTCGGAGGTGGCCCCGGGCCTGAAGAACATCTCCGAGGCGATCGAAGTGCGCAGCCGCTTCCTTCTGGCGTTCGAGCAAGCTGAGATCGAGACGGACGAGGAGGCTCGACGAGCGGCACTCACCTTCGTGATCGTCGGCGCCGGCCCGACCGGCGTGGAGTTGGCGGGAGCGATGGCGGAGATCAGCCGTCAGACGCTGCGGGCCGACTTCAGGCGCATCGACACGAGCACCGTGCGGGTCATCCTGATCGACGCCGTGGACCGTGTGCTGTCGACCTTCACGCCGGAGCTCTCCGATCGTGCGCAACGCGATCTCGAGCAGCTGGGCGTCGAGGTTGTTCTGAGCACAAAGGTCGTCGACGTCCAGCCCGGGCTGCTGACCGTGGAAACGCCGGAGGGAGAGGAACGGATCGAGGCGGCCAACGTCTTCTGGGCCGCGGGCGTGCGCGGCGTTCGGCTGGGGGGGACGCTGGGCGTGGAGCTGGACCGCGGCGGACGGGTGATCGTCGGAGATGACCTCACGATTCCCGGTCGCGCCGACGTGTTCGTAGTCGGGGATCTGGCTCACCGGATCGATCCGCACACGGAGGAGCTCGTGCCTGGCGTGGCTCAGGGCGCGATCCAGATGGGCCGCTTCGCGGGGGAGACGATCGCCTCCGAGGTGCGGGCGCTTTCTCGCGGGTCACTGGCCCCGGAGCGGGGTGTCTTCGCTTACAGGGACAAGGGCTCGATGGCCACGATCGGGCGGAACCGCGCAATCGCCGACATCCACGGGCTACGCTTCGGCGGCTTCCTCGCCTTCCTGGCGTGGGCGTTCATCCACGTGCTCTCCCTGATCGGGTTCCGCCGCCGGTTGATGGTGATGTTGGAGTGGATCTGGAGCTACCTCACCCTCGACCGCGGCGTGCGGCTGATCACCGGAGAGGATCAGGTGCCGAAGCCGGTCAAGCCTCCCCCCGACACGCGACTGCTCGGACGCGACACCTAGGCCGCGCCGGGCGTCGTGCCGGTTCACCTCTTGAAGACGTTCAGCAGCTTGCGGAAGGGATCGTAGAACTCGTCGACGACGCGTTCCTTCAGGGGGATGATCGCATTGTCGGTGATTGTGATGTTCTCTGGGCAGACTTTTGTGCAGCACTTCGTGATGTTGCAGTAGCCGATGCCGTCCTCCGACCGCAACCTGCTCAGGCGGTTCTCGGTGTCCAGCGGGTGCATCTCGAGAGCCGC
>JAUVMT010000275.1 GCA_030600085.1 Gemmatimonadales bacterium
CCGTCGAAGCCGATTCCACCGCCGCCGCCGCCCTCGTCTCCCTGCGGGATCGGTGTGAAGGGAAGGGCGACGCCGTAGGCGAGGTTCAGGTCCACACCGAAGCCCGAGATCAGTTGGGCGCTGAGGCCGCCGCTGAGCAGCTGCCGTCCCAACGTGCGAGGAACGGCCTTCCGTCCCTCGTATTCCGGCCTGTACCACGCGACGGAGTAGCCGACCCAGCCGCTGATCTTGCCGCTCCGCTGGATCCAGAAATCGAGCCCGGAGGTCTCGAGGTCGGGGCCGACCGGGAGCTCCTCGAACGATTTCACGTACCCCTCCAGCCCGACGATGAAGTGCTCCAGGGCACGGCTGTTGATCCCGGCCACGAAGTGAGTCGAGCTGGATACCTGCAAGGCCGACGGGTTGGTTGCCGTCGTCGCGCCGTCCGGACCCTCGGAGGCGACCTCGACGAAGCTTCCGATCTCGGAGGAGAGAAGCGTCTCGGGGGAGAGGACGCGTTGATGGTAGCGTCCGGCGGCGACGGAGATTTCGCTGTCCTCGAGGAAGGTCCACGCCACGCTCAACCTGGGTGCGACCCGGAGCCCGTCGGCCAGGAAGTAATCCGCCCTCAGCCCGCCGCGGACCATCACCGCCGGCAAGACGCGCATCGTTGCATCAGCGTGCGCACCGACCGACTCTCCGGCGCTTTGGCTGCTGAAGGTCGTGCTCGATTGATCGAGCGTCGACCGCGCGGCGTGCTGGAGCGACACCCGGTCGAAGGACGCGCCCATCTCCAACTGGGCACCGGCGATCCATCGGCTCATAATGCCGGCAAGACGCATTCGCCGTGACCGGCCATCCACGAGCAGGGGCGTCGCCCCGTCGAGTGGCAGGCTCGTAGTAAACTCGCCGAGCGCGGCTGTCAGCTCGAGGTCGCTGTCGAAAGCCCGTCCGAAGTACCGAACCGAGCCTGCCACGTTGCCCCACTCGGCCAGGGACTTGGGTCGCGCCTCCCGCCCTGGTGGGTCCAGAACGAGATCGCCTGCGTCATCCTCGTCGGAGATGACGTTGTCCGTGCCCGCGATGTTAGCATCGCGGGTCAGGTCGACACCCTCCCTGTTGTAGAAGCCGGTGACCGAGAGCGTGCCCTCGCGGCCGATGCCCCAGTCCATCCGGAGGAGGGCGTCGCCATAGTCGTAGGGCAGCTCCTCGCCCGTGAGCCTTTCGGGGCCCTCTCCATGGATGTATCGGCCTCCGACGAGGAACGATCCTCCAGGCAGCGGACCCTCCACCTCCCCTCTCGCGCTCATCATATCGAGCGCGCCGGAAGTGTGGAATCGGTCGGTCCGCCCGGGGCGCGAGCCAAGATCGAGGATGTACGAGAGCCCTCCGTTGAAGCGGGCGGGCGCCCCTCCGACATAGGGTCTGGAGTGGCCCAAAACGCCGGGCATGAAGGATTGAATCAGGCCGCCAAGGTGGAAGGGCGCGTAGACGGGCGCCCCATCCAGAAGGATCAGCTTCAGATCCGAGGTCGCGCCGCGGACATAGAGGATGCTCGAGGGATCGTCGGGATCCGGACTGGATGCCGCTTGAATGATCTGGACAAGCCCAAGCTCTGCCATCCCCGGAGAGGACTCGAGGACCCGTAGCTCGGCATCCGCCGGCGTGCCCGTCGGCGTCTCATCGGCTGCCAAAACACCGACCATCTCGACCCGTTCCGCGTCGACGCGAGATGTTCGAGCGCTCAGCGGTGCCATTTCGATCGGCTGCACCGCCAGCGTCAGGTCGAGCAATACCACTCCTCGAGGAGGTACGCGCACGCCGATCACCAGCTCGGAGTGGTCGAGCGCTCGGGCTCGGATCAGGCGGGATCCCGGAGGGACCCCGTCCAGTCGGTAGCGGCCGGAGCGATCGCTGAGCGCGCTGATGACGCGGTCCTGCGCAATGATCTCCACGACCGCGAACTCGACGATCGCACCGTTGATCTGACTAAAGACCTGGCCCGTAACGGTTCCGGTGTTCGCGCTCGTATCGGCCAGGGCGACGACAGCTTGGGGGACAACGCCGGCGTTTTGGATGCTCGCGTCCCTCGCCGGCTCCGCGGCACACGCGATCCCGGCCGTAGCGAGGACGCTTACGAGCAAAGAGGACAGCAAGTTGTTACCCCCGCCGAGCGGGACGACAGGCGACTAGCGGCTCCGAAGCGGGTTAGCCACCTGCCTGAAAAGACACCTCCGCATCTGACGAATCAGCGGCTGGTATCAGAAGCCGGAAATCCGACCCCTCCTTTGTCGCGACCAGGCGCCCATCCAGCTCAACCTCGGCTGAAGGTACGGTCCTGGGCAACAGGACCACCACCTCACCGGGGCCCGCATCGAGCACCTCGATCTCACCAGGCGCCGTCCGATATCGGCCTTCCACCGACCAGACGGAGGCCGTACCACTATCCAACAATCTAACTCGGATCATGGTTTCCGGCGCCGGCTGCGTGATGATGATACGCACGAGACCGTCTCGGGGTTGCACCGAGACCGCGGTGGGACTGCCGACTCCTTGGCCGCTGAACGGCGTCGCGGGGTCGATCGGCTCCTCGCTCGGCCCACCGGTGACCAGCTCGACCGAGCGCGCGAGCCACTCGCGTAGGGGCGATCCCGGGATGGCCGCGCCGGCGCCCGCCACGAAGATGATGATGAGAGCCGCCGCGAGCAGGGGCCTCCTGGAGGC
>JAUVMT010000116.1 GCA_030600085.1 Gemmatimonadales bacterium
AGGCGTTGTCATCCGCCCCGTTGTGGATCTCGTTCGCGTCGGGTTCCAGCGAGCCGAACGGGCCCCGGCCGAGATGGTCGTAGTGCGCCCCGACGATGACGATCTCCGTCCTGCGGTCCGGATCATCGCCGCGAAGGAGCGCGACGACGTTTCGGCCGGTACCGGAGGGCGCGTGCGGGTTGATCGAGCTGGCGAGAGGTAGCGGCTGGAAGAAGGTGCCATCCTCACCAGCCGGCTCGAGTCCGAGAAGCTCGAACTGCCTCGCGATGAAGTCGCCGGCGCAACGCGCGCCCGGCGAGCCCGCGAGGCGACCTTCCAAGTCGTCGGCCGCCAGATATCGGCCTACGACCGCCGGATCGACCGCCGGGGCTGCGGGCGGTGTCGGACAGACCAGCGTGTCGGCGGATTCGGCCTCCGACGGGTCGTGGGGGTCGGTCTGTTGGGCCAGCGCCTGGCCGCGGGGACCGGCGCCGGTCAGTAGCGCGGCGGCGGCGAGCAGCGCCGTGGCGGTCGTGCTTCGTCTCGACAATATCGACATCGCAGCCATCAGTCGGTTCGGTTCGGTCGTCACGGCCCCTCCTCGTCGGCCTCGGCGGCCGGATCCTCTACCCATTCGGCCACGAACACGTTCGTGTCCCCCCGCTGCAGGTTGTGGCGGTTCGAGGCGAACACGAGGCGGCTTCCGTCCGACGTGAACATCGGAAAGCCGTCGAACTCCGGGTGCGTCGTGACCCGCTCCAGGCCGGCGCCGTCCAGGTTGATCAGGTAGAGGTCGAAGTTCCGTCCGTCCGGAGCGTGCAGGTTGGAGCTGAAGATGATCCGCTCGCCGTCCGGGTGGAAGAAGGGTCCGAAGTTGGCCGCTCCGTTGGAGGTGACCTGTCGCTTGTTGGATCCGTCGGCGTCCATGACGAAGATCTCCAGCGTTCCGGGCCGAACGAGGCCCTCGGCCAGGAGCGAGCGGTAGTCCCCCAGCTCTTCGGGGTCCGTCGGATGGTAGGCGCGATAGACGATCTTCGCGCCATCGGCCGAGAAGAAGGGACCGCCGTCGTATCCCGCCTCGTGGGTCAGCCGCCGGACATCGGTGCCATCCGGATTCATGGTGTAGATCTCCAGGTCCCCGTCTCTGGTGGAGGTGAAGACGATCTTTCCGCCGTCCGAGGAGATCGTCGCCTCGGCATCGTAGCCGGGCGCCTCCGTGAGCCTCTCCAGGCCGGAGCCATCGGGGTTCGCCGTGTAGACGTCGTAGTCGTACAGCGGCCACACGTAGCCGCGGCTGTAATCGGGTGGCGGCGGACAGGCCGCGCTCTGGGCGTGCGTGGAGCTGTAGAGGATCCGGTCCCTGTCCGGGAAGAAGTAGGCGCAGGTCGTCCGCCCCTCGCCGGTCGAGACCAGCTGCAGGTTCCGGCCGCGGTCGTCCATCGTGAAGATCTGGTCGCACTCGGTCAATCCGGGCCGGGTGGCCTGAAACACCAGCTCATCCGCCGCGGGGTTCCAGTAGGCCTCCGCGTTCTCGCCCGCGAAGGTGAGCATCTGCAGATTGGCCAGCCTCGTCTCGCCGGGCTCCGCCTCGACCGGCTCCGCCCCCGTGTCAGCCGTCACTGCAGCTGCATCCTCGGGACCATCTTCGGACGGGCCCGCCTGGTCGCCAGAGCCTTCAGATCTGCACGCCGCCGACAGCACGGCGAGCAGCAAGGGCACCGACCTGCATTGGACCACGGAGTTCATGGGCGTTCGTTCCTGTCGAGGTATCGAATAGATGCCGGACCTCGCCGGGCTCTGTCAAACGCTGCCCCCGTACTTTCCAAGCGCGGCGGCAACCGCCACTATTCTTGGTCGCGCGGGTCCGCCGACGCGCCGTGACCGCCAGGGTACCGCCAACGTCTATGCAATGCGACGCCCATTCAAGCTCGGAGGGGAAAGACATGCGTCGATTATCCTTAGCTCTGCTGACGTCCGCGGTCGCCTTGCTGGCCGCAGCGCAGCCTACCCAAGCCCAGGCGACGGACCCCCCCGAGGAGTTGACGCTCGAGGCCTGCGGCGACACGAGGGCAGCTGTCAGCTTCCCGCACAAGGCACATTTCGAGGAGCTCGAGTGCACGACCTGTCACCATAGCCAGGAGGAGCTCACGCTCGAGGCCGCCCAGGGCGGCATGGAGGTCGAGGCGTGCGCCGACTGCCACCTCGAGCCCGAGGAAGCGGACACGCCGGCCTGCACCGAGAAGAGCCTCAAGAAGAACCCGTTCCACATCAACTGCGTGAGCTGCCACAAGGACTCGAAGGCCGAGGACGAGTCGCTGAGCGCCCCCACCAAGTGTGCGGAGTGCCACCCGAAGGCCGAAAGCGAAGAGGAGCCCGGGGGCTGAGGTCTACGGGAGCGGTGAATCCAGCCTGATCTGGACCCTCGGCTGCCGCTGCCCAAGCGGTCGAGGGTGCTCTGCGCTTACGCCGCCTGTCCCTACAGCCTAGAGCTCCGTCGAATCCTGGGCCGGCGGCGGAGCTCCGTGAGGAGAGCCGTGGGGCGAGGGCGGAGAGGTGCCCGCCGAGTCGCCCGCCACGTGGTGGGGAGTCGCCGTGGCACCCATCTCCCCGAGACGCCCCAGCGCGGCGTCGGCCGCCTCGTCGTTCCCCAACGCACGCTCCGTCATCGCGATGCCGTACCAGGCGGCCGCCACGGTGGAATCTCGCGATGCGGCCCCCAGATAGTGCTCTCTGGCCGTCTCGTAGTCCCCGGAGCTGAAAGCCGCGTTTCCCGCGTCGATGAGCACGGCGATCTCGTGGGGGATCTCGTCTCGCGCGACGGTCATGTCGTCCAGCGGATCGGAACCACAGCCTGAGCCGACGAGCGCGGCGGAGAACAACACCAGAGGGATCACGATCTTCATCTTCATGGTATTCGGCTCTCCTCAGGCCGTCGGGTTCGCCGTGTAGCCGAGATAGGTCAGGACGATGATGTACAGCACCACCGCGATCACGATCCACGTAAGCAGCGGGTTCGGCTCGCCGCGCTCCGAGCGTCGATCCAGGAACGGGACGAGGAAGAGAAGCAGGCCGGCCAGCATGAACCCGAAGATCCCGATGATCTCCCCTTCGATCCCCATGATGTGAGCCGGCAGGTACTTCAGCGTCTGAAACATGAACATGAAGTACCACTCGGGCTTGATGCCGGCCGGCGCCGATGCGAACGGATCGGCTTTCTCACCGAGCTCGGCCGGGAAGAACGCGGCCAGGGCGGCCAGGATCGCCAGCGCCGCCAGCCAGCCGACCAGGTCCCGCAGCAGGAAGTTGGGGAAGAAGGGCATCGCCCGTCGCGCCCCACCCTCCCGCTCCACGCTCGGCGGCACGCTCATCCCCTTCTTCTGGACGAGAAAGAGGTGGAGCCCCAGGAGGACGAAGCAGAGGAACGGGAGGACCCAGACGTGGAAGGCGTAGAAGCGCGTGAGCGTCGCGCCCGACACCTCGTCCCCACCCTTGAGCACCTTCCCGATGAAACCGCCCACCAGCGGTATGGCGGACGGGATCTCCGTGCCCACCCGCGTCGCGAAGTATGCCAGCTCGTTCCACGGCAGCAGGTATCCCGTGAAGCCGAACGCCATGGCGAGCATGAGCAGCACCACCCCCGAGAGCCAGGTGATCTCGCGCGGGCGGCGATAGGCCCTCAGCAGGAGAACGCTGAAGAGGTGGAGAAAGGCCGTGAAGATCATCAGGTTGGCCGCCCAGTGGTGAATGGAACGGAACAGCCAACCGAACTCCACTTCCGCCATCAGGAACTGGATGGACTCGTAGGCGTCCTCGGCGCTGGGCCGGTAGTAGAAGAGGAGCAGCACGCCGGTGGCGATCTGGACGAGGAAGAGGAAGAGGGTCATCCCGCCCAGGTAGTACCAGACGGTGTGTTTGTGGACCGGCACCTCCTTCTGTTTCGCGATCTCCCCGACCGCGGCCAGGCCGAGACGGTCGTCCAGCCAGACGGCCAGCCAACCCAGACGCTCCCGCATTCGCGCCACGCTCAGCTGCCCCTGCTCACGACGATCTCGTCCTCACGAATATTCACGATGTAGGCCTCGAGCGGGGCCGGTGGCGGCCCCGAGATGTTGAGGCCGTTGAGGTCGAAGTGGCCGTTGTGGCAGGCGCACCAGATGTGGCCGATGTCGTCCCGGTACTGGACGATGCAGTTCAGGTGAGTGCACGTGGCCGAGAACGCCCGCAGCTCTCCCGAGGGGGTGCGTACCAGGATGCCTGCCCGATTCCCGAACTTGAAGATCTCGGCCGAGTTCGCCGCCAGGTCGCTGGCTTTGATCGGGAGAGTTACGGAGGAAGCGGCTGATTCGGCGGACGCTGGAGGTATGATATAGCGGGTCACGGGATAGAAGACCGCGACGAAGAACGCGCCGACCGCGGTACCGAAGAACCACCGGATGAAGTTCCTTCGCGGCGTACCGTTGGCTGGCTGTGCTTCCGTCACTCGAGCGTCCTCCCGTTCAGCCCCATCGACGATTCCTGCGCTGGCGTCGCTCTAGCCATCTCCAATCTCCTTCCGGACGTCGGCCACGGCCGCGCTGCCCAGCCCGAGGAGCCGCGCGATTCGGTTCATCAAGTACTCCTCGCGCCTCGCCAGCTCTCCGTCCGAGAGGACCAAGCTCCACATGTCCCTGAGCAGCACCGTCTTCTGCTCCGCGGTGAAGCCCTCTACGATGAGACCGGTGAACTGGGAGATGTCCCTGGCGTCGGTTCGCTCCCTATCGGCAAGCTCGATGAGCTTGGCCGCCTGCGTGGCGTCCAGATCGAACTGGCGGCGAATCAGCTCCTCGAGGTGGGCCCGCTCGCTGCCGGCGAACCGCCGGTCGGCGTAGGCGAGCTCGAGGAGCACGGCGCAGGCCGCGAGGCGGAGATCGCCGGGCGCGGCGCCACCTTCCCTCGTCATCGCCTGGAAGAAGAAGGAGCGTACCGAGTCGAGCGTCCCCTCCACCTTCGCCTCCGCCTCCCGGATCTTCAGGAGCAGCCCGGCGATGAGGATGAGGATGATCAGGCTCGAGACGGCGAGCCCGGCCCGCCGGAACCGCAGCTCGCGGAACGCGTCCAGGCCGCGTGCGTGGGCCCGGTCGGTCACCTCGAGCCCGGCATCTACCTCCTCGGCCACGGCCTCCGCCGTGAAGGCGTGGACCGCGGTTCGGGCCGTGATCAGGGAGCTGAGCGCGTCACCCAGCTCGAATTGCGCCTGACTCACCTCCATCCCTGCGTTCTCGGCCTCGTCGAGGATCGAATCCGCCGCTTCGAACCCTGCGACGAGCGAATCCATGAGCGCTCGCATCGCGACCGACGTCTCCCCGCCCTCGTCATCGTCGAGGTGGCAGTCCGCGCAGATGCCCTCCTCACCCATGCCCAGGAACTCATCGCTGACCCGCTGGATGTCGTGGTTGTTGTGGCAGGCCGAGCATCCCGGCTCGTCGATATCCTCGAGGGACTCGGCGTGCGTACTCTCGCTAAACAGCTCCGCCTGGACGACGTGGCATCCCCCGCAGACGTTCCCCACCCAGGAGATACCCGGCGGGGTGGCGCCGTGATTGCCGTGGCAGTCGTTGCACGTGGGCGCCGACAGGTCGCCATCCACCGATAGCACTTCCCAGTGCACGCTCTCCTTGTAGCGTTCGAGCTGGCTCGTCGAGATGCGATACGGCCCCATTCGACCCTTGTCGGCGTGGCAGGCGCCACACGTCTCCGACACCTGCACCGGATGGACGCTCGAATTCGGGTCGGATGCGGGGATGGTGGCGTGGGCAACGTGGCAGCTCACGCAGGTGGCGACGTTGGGATCGTCCTCCTCAAACAGCCGGTGGCCGTGGACGGATGTCTCGTACTCCGCGACCTGGTCGACCCGAAGGGAGGGGTCGTACTGCCTCATGAACTCCGCGTCGGAGTGACAGCGGCCGCACACCTCAACGATCTGCGATAGCTCGGGCTTCCCGATGTAGCCCGTCGCGGGGTCCTTGGCCGTTTCCTTCGCCGCCGGTCCCTCCGCCGTTCCGTCACCACCGTGACACGAGACGCAGCCGAACCCGCGCTGCGCGTGGATGTCGTTCTCGAACAGCTGCGTGGGTCGGGAGAGCGCTTCGTCGTCGAGGCCCCGGTGGCAGGAGACGCAGCCGTCGTCCGGCTCCTGCGCTCGGAGGGAGGGTGCGAACGACAGGGTGGCGAGCGGGATCGCCACCAGGCCGATCGTGATCAGGTCTCGCGGTCTCATCGCGAGCGGCCGCCCGATGGCGGAGAGACGCAGCGTCCTGCCTCGGCTTGAGGGTCCATTCCAAAACGTAGCGTGCGCGAAGGGAACCGGCGACGCCCGGCGACGTGAAGCTTCGATGCCGCGCGGAAGCGTATGACTACGGATCGATGATGTCGCCGGTATGGCAGATCGCGCAGGACATCGTGCTTCGATCAGCCACCCGCTTCGGGTCGAAGTCGGGGCCGTGCGGGTTGACGCGCCATCCGGCCTTCGCGGAGTGACAACGCAGACAGGAGTCCTGCTGATGGCAGCTCGCGCACTCCTCCATCCCCTGTCGCGCGGCCCTTCCGTGGGACAGCAGCCAGTCCGGCTGGGCGTTGTGGAACGCATTGCCACGCGTGGCCCCGTCGTCCCCGAACCCGAGGTTGGTGTGGCAGTCCCGGCAGAACACCTCTGGGGAGTGGCAGGCGGTGCAGTCCGAACGGACCGAGTACGCCTCGGCCGCGTGCCGCATCACGAAGTTGACGGGATGGAAGCTTCCGGCCGTCTCCGCCGAGGGAACGGCGGCCACGCCCGGGTCCTCGCCCTCTTTTTGAGCCTGGTGGCGGGCCGACGGCACCGAGGGGAGAGGCGGCTGGCCGGTGCCGCGGAGCGCGTGGCAGTCGACGCACTCGGCCTCGGCGTGGCAGGCGGCACAGTTCGGCAGTCCGAGCGACGCGGCCGTGGCGTGCTGGACGGCGAAGGTGAAGGTGTGTCCGGGCGGCCGCAGGGCGACGACCTGAACACCCGTCGGGCCACCCTTGACGGGCTCTGGCAGGGCCCCCAGGAAGGGCGCGCCATCGCCGTGGCAACCCGAGCAGCTCGGCCGCGCGTGACAGTTGGCGCAGCTCTCGATCGCCCCGGCCGCCTCGGTCCCGTGCACCGTCGCCCAGTCGGACCCCTCGTGGCTCGCGGGCATCGGCCACCAGCCGTCCCGATCCGCGGTCAGGGAGGC
>JAUVMT010000210.1 GCA_030600085.1 Gemmatimonadales bacterium
GGAACCTGGCTCGTCGAGACATCCGAGGGTGAATTCGACTCCCTCGGCTGCAACCTCCTCACCCTGGCTCCGCGCCGGTGCATAGCGGTAGCGGGGAATCCGGTGACCCGCGGGCGACTCGAGTCCGAGGGCGTGGAAGTCCACGTACTAAGGGGGGAGGAGATAAGCCTCAAGGGACTGGGCGGCCCCACCTGCTTGACCCGGCCCCTGGAACGAGGCTAGCGGCGTTCGAGTCGGCCCCAAGGTCGAGCCCCGGCCTATTCCGCGCGCTTCCCGGCGCGAAGTACCTCCCGCGCGGCGTTGTACCCGGCCGTACCGCTGACCCCACCGCCGGGGTGAGTACCCGCGCCGCACAGGTAGAGATCGCGAACCGGCGTCCGGTATTGGGCGCATTCGGGAACGGGCCGCATGAAGAAGAGCTGGTCGAGCGCCATCTCCCCGTGGGATGCACACCCTCCCGTGAGCCCGTACACATCCTCGAGATCCGCCGGCGTGAGCACGTGCCGGTCGAGGATCGCTTCGTCGATGCCCGGCGCGTACGCGGAGAGCGTCCCCACAACGCGATCGCCCAGCGACTCTCTCCGGTGGTCGTTCCAAGACCCCTCCTCCAGCTCGTAGGGAGCGTACTGGACGTAGACGGACATCGCGTGCTGGCCCGGGGGAGCGAGGGTCGGGTCGGTCAAGGAGGGGATAACGACCTCGAGGTAGGGGGATCGGGATACCCCTCCGTACTTGGCGTCGTCGTACGCCCGCTCCAGATAATCGAGGCTGGGGCTGATTCTGATGAGGCCCTCGAGGAGCTCCGGGCGCCCCGCCGTTCCGTCGAACCGTGGAAGCTCCGCCAACGCCAGGTGAACCTTCGCGAACGCCCCGCGAGTGCGAATGTTCTTCACCTTCCTGACGAACTCGGGATCCAGCTCGGTCGGCTCGACGAGTCCGAGGAAGGTGCGCTTGGGATCCACGTTGGACACGACGCGAGCCGCGCCGACCTCCTCGCCGTCGCTCAGCACGACCCCGGTGACCTTCGCGTCCCTGGTACGGATCCGCTCGACATCGACGCCGGTGCGAATGCGAGCGCCGCTGGCCACAGCAGCGCCCGCCAGGGCTTCGGTGAGACGGCCCATCCCGCCCGCGACGAGCTCGGTCGGACGCAGCACCTCGGCCTCCGGCGACAGACCGCCCAGCAGCAGGTAGGCCGTGCCGGCCGCCCGCGGGCCCATAAAGAGACCGGTCACGCCCATCGCAGCCAGCAGACCCCTCAGCGGCTCCGACTCGAACCACTCGTCCAGCAGCTCGGCGGCCGACATCGGCAGGACGCGCAGGACCTCGGTCAGCTCTCGACGCCCCATACGACGCAGGCGCAGGCCCAGCTGCATGAAGGTCAGAAGGTCCCGCGAGGCCGCCGGTGGAAGCTCGGGAGGCGTCGCCGCCGCCACGTGTCCCAGAAACCGAACCGCGGGCGCCATCGCGGCGCGGAATCGCGGCCACCGCAGCGCGTCGTCGGGGGAGTGACGTCGAATCTCCTCCGCCGTCACCTCGGGGTCACGCCAGATGGCGAGGTGGTCGCCGCCTGGAAGGGGTGCCAGGACCGCGAGATCCGGACGCCGAACCTGCAGGCCGTAGCCAGCGAGCCCGAGGTCGCGGACCACGCGCCGATCCAGGTGCCCGAGCCGGTGCGCGCAGCTGTCGAAGCGGAAGCCGGGAAAGAGCTCTTCCGTGACGGCCGCACCTCCCACCATCTCGCGACGCTCCAGAACGAGGACGCTCAGGCCGGCCCGCGCCAGGTAGGCGGCGCATACGAGTCCGTTGTGACCGGCTCCGACGAGCACCGCGTCGTATCTCTCGCTCACGGCCGGTGCTCCTTCAGGATCTGCTGGGCTGCCAGCCGTCCGGGGGCGCCGCACACGCCGCCGCCCGGATGGGTGCCGGAACCGCATTGGTACAGGTTGGCGAGCGGCGTGCGGTAGTTCGCCCAAGCGGGCGCAGGACGCAGGAAGAAGAGCTGGTGCAGAGAGAGCTCACCGTGGAAGATGTTCCCCTCGGTGAGTCCGAACGTCTCCTCCATGTCCGCCGGCGTGAGAACCTGCCGGTGGATGATGGCGTCTCGAACGTTGGGCGCGTACCGGCAGAGGGTGTCGATGACCGTGTCCCCGAACGCCTCGCGCCTCTCGTCATCCCAGCCCCCGTTCAGCGCATACGGCGCGTACTGCACGAAGATCGACATCACGTGCTTGCCCGGCGGCGCCATGCTGGGGTCGATCATCGAAGGAATGACGATGTCCATGTAGGGCCGACGCGAGAACTCACCGTACTTGGCGTCATCGTACGCCCGCTCCAGGTACTCGACGCTGGGACTGATCGACATGGCGCCGCGCAGGTGCGGCCCGACGCCTGGCAGCGCCGTGAAGTGCGGGAGCTCGGCCAGCGCGAGGTTCACCTTGCCGGAGGACCCCCTCATCCGGAAGCGTCGGATCGAGTCGACGAACTCGGGCGGCAGCTCATCCGGCTCGAGCAGCCCGAGGAAGGTCCGCTTGGGATCCAGGCCGGACACGACGAGGCGCGCCCTGATCTCCTCGCCGCTCTCCAGGGCGACGCCGACCGCTCGACCATCCTTGCTGAGGATCCTCTCGACGGACGCTTCCGTCCTGATCTCCGTCCCCAGGCCTCGCGCCGCGGACGCGATCGCCTCGCTCACGGCGCCTGTCCCGCCACGCGCGAACCCCCAGGCTCGGAAGGCGCCGTCGATCTCGCCGATGTAGTGGTGGAGGAGCACGTACGCGGTACCGGGCGATCTCGGCCCGAGAAAGGTGCCGATGATTCCGCTGGCCGCCATCGTGGCCTTTAGCGCCTCCGTCTCGAACCACTCGTCCAGGTAATCGGCCGAGCTCATGGTCATCAGCTTTACGAGCGCCGCGAGCTTCTCGCTTCCCAGACCGCGAAAGTGGCGCCCCAGGCGAGCCATCTTGGCCAGGTTGCCGGGCCGCATGGATCCAGGATCAGGCGGTGCCATGCCGAGGATCGGCTTTACGGCCATCGCGAGCTGAACCATCAGCTTGCCGAACTCGTCGTAGGCCTCGGCGTCGCGCGGAGAATGGCGGTAGAGCTCCCGCCGGGTCTGATCGTGGTCGGCCCACCGGACCAGATAGTCGTCGTTCGGAAGCGGCGTGAATGTGCTCTCGAGCGGCAGGATCTCGAGGCCGTGCCGGGCGAGCTCCAGATCCTGGATGATCTCGGGCCTGAGCAGGCTCACGACGTATGAGCACACGGAGTACTGGAATCCGGGATGGATCTCCTCCGTCACGGCCGCGCCGCCCAGGACCGGCCGTCTCTCCAGAACGAGGACATCGAGGCCGGCGCGCGCCAGGTAGGCGGCGTTGACGAGACCGTTGTGGCCGCCCCCGACGATCACGGCGTCGTAGTCCTTACACTTCACGGGGCGGTCTCCACCGCCCGCTTGCGGGGCGGATCGTAGAATGGCTTCTTCACGACCCTCGCCTCGGCCCGCTTTCTCCGATGCTCGACGGTGACCTCCATCTCCAATCGGGTACCCGGGCCGGCCCACCCGGACCGGAGATGAGCCAGGGCGATGTATTGCTTGAGAATCGGAGACCAGCATCCGCTCGTCGCGTATCCGACCTGCTCTCCCCCCGAGTACACCGGCACCGAGGTGCGCCACGCGGTAGTCGGAAGCCCGGGCGGGAGCCCTGCCTCGGCGTAGAGCCGCTCGATCGAATCCCACGCGATCTGAAGACCCTGGAACTGCCACTCCGGCCCTCTCTCCTTCTCTGCCACGAGGGCCTGCCGGCCCACGAAAGGACCCTTGTCGAGCCTTACGGTCCAGCCCAGATCCAATTCGAAGGGGGAGGACTTGCGCTCCTCGATCAGCGCCTTGTTCGCGGGGATGTAGTCGACGTCGATGAGCGGCAGGCCGGCCTCGATCCTGGCCACATCCAGCGCCAGCATACCCGCCGGCATCAAGCCGTACGCGGCTCCGGCCTCCACGAGCCCGTCCCAGAGAGCCACGGCGTGGGCCGCCTCGACCCAGAGCTCGTACCCGAGGTCGCCCGTGTACCCGGTGCGCGAGATGGTGGCCGGGATGCCGGCCACCCGGGCGTGGGTGAGCCTGAAGAAGCCCAGGTCGTCCAGCGGGACGTCTGATATCCGCTGGAGGATCTCCCGCGAGGTCGGGCCCTGGAGCGCGAGCGCCGCCAGAGCCTCCGTGATGTCCTCGATCGTGA
>JAUVMT010000248.1 GCA_030600085.1 Gemmatimonadales bacterium
CCGCATCGGCGGCTCTCAGGGAGGAGAGTGAGCGACGCCACCCTGAGGAACCCTTCCCGCAATACCGACTGCGGAGTTGGGAGGCCGCCTTCCCGGGCGTGATCTGCGGCGTCACCGAAGCGCGGGAAGACGCCGATTTCGGAGCCTCCGGCAACTCCGCGTGGACCTTCCTCGAGCGGGTCGAGGGCCTCTCCTCGCAGCTGGGGTTTTCGGCCGCCGCCTGGGTGCGCCAGGTACACGGAGTCGAGGTGCGACGAGCGGATGACGTACCAGAGGGCTTCACGTCTCCGGGCGAGGCCGATGGCCTCCTTGCGGGTCGAGCGGGGGCGCTGCTCATCGTCACCGTGGCCGATTGCGTCCCGGTCTACATCCTGGACCCGAAGCGAAGTGCCATCGCCCTCCTGCACGCCGGCTGGAGAGGTGCTTCCGCCGGCATCCTCCGTCGCGGCGTGGCAGCGCTGCGCGCCGACTACGGCTGCCAGCCGCAGGATCTGCACGTCCACCTCGGACCGGCGATCTGCGGCCGATGCTACGAGGTCGGTCGGGAGGTGCTGGCGTCGTTCGGAAACGCGACGGGAGAAGCGGGCCGGCTGGACCTGCGCGACGAACTCCTCGGCCAGGCTCTGGCGCTGGGCGTTCCCGGCGCCCAGATCTCCCGATCTACATGGTGTACGAGCTGCGATCGGGATCGATTCCATTCCCACAGGGGTAGTCAGGGCGCAGCGGGTCGCATGGCGGCTTTTTTGGGTTGGCGGGACCCGGATGATGGGTCCGCCGGGGGTCCGGCAGGCGGCCAGATCAGGTTGCCGTAGGAGCGCCTGCCCCCTAGGTTTTGTGCGGACAGGAAAGGCTGGCGTTCTGCCGGTCGACTCGCGGTCTTCAGACCGTGTTCGAAGTGGGGAAGCAGTGCAGACCCCACTTTTTTGTTGGAGGTATGGGCCGGCCGTGAAGGGTCGCCTGGAAGACGAATGAGCAGTCTGGAGCAGGAGATCTCGGGACTCTTGTCGGATCTCGGGTTCGAGCTCGTGACTTTCGAGCGCGCGGGTGGGAGTCGACGACCTCTGCTGAGGGTGCGAATCGATCGTGTCGGCGATCCGCCGGATGAGACGAACGTGACGATAGACGATTGTGCCCGGGTGAGCCGAAAGCTGGGGCGCTATCTGGATGAGCGGGCCGAGCTGCCGGAGCGGAGCATCGTCGAGGTCTCGTCGCCGGGAGTGGAGCGACCCCTCGTCAAGCCGGCCGACTACGCGAGGTTCGCCGGTCGGCAGGTGCTTATCCAGGGCTTCGCGCCGCTGGTAGGTCGGCAGAAAAGGGTCGAGGGGCTCCTTCTCGGGTTGGTTGAGGGTTTGAAGGATGCGGTCGAAGTAGAAGTGGAGGGCGAGCGCCTCCGGGTGCCCGTGAGCGCGATCGCGTGCGCGAACCTGGTCTACGACTGGGAAGCGGATCTGAGAGGCTGATGGGGAGCGAGGGAATCGGGTCGGAGATATGAGCGAACAGATACCTATCGTAGAGGCCTTCCGCGTGATGACGGCGAACAAGTCGTTGTCAGAGGAGGAGTTGCACGATCTCATCCGTGACGGAATCCACGCCGCCCTCGCCCGACGCTTCGATGGGCCGGTCGATGCAGAGATCAAAGTGCAGGCCGATGGCGACATAAAGATCGTCGTCCTAAAAGAGGTCGTGGAGGTCGTCGAGGATCCCGCGCGCGAGATCCGGCTCGAGGAGGCACGATGGGACGACCCCGATTTCCAGGTCGGCGATCTGATGGAGATCCCGGTGGACTTCCGGGACTTCGGTCGCGGGGCGGTGATGGCTGCCAAGCAGCGCATCATCCAGAGGGTTCGTGAGGGTGAGCGAGACAAGATTCGCGAGGAGTTCAACGACCGGGTCGGGGAATTGGTCTCCGGCGAGGTCCAGTCGATCCAGCGTGGCACGCTGGTCGTCATGCTCAACCGGGCGCTCGAGGCGGAGGCGATCATCCCGTGGCGGGAGCAGAACCCACGCGAGCGCTTTCGTCAGGGCGAGTCGATTCGCGCCGTGCTCAAGAAGCTGGAGGAGACCCCGAGAGGCCCACGGCTGATCCTCTCGCGCGCGGACCCGCTCTTCGTCGCCGCGCTGTTCGCGCTCGAGGTACCCGAGATCTACCAGGGGCTGATCGACATCAAGGAGATTGTCCGTGAGGCGGGCGGCCGCACCAAGGTCGCGGTTTCTTCTCGAGACGAGTCCGTGGATCCGGTCGGTGCCTGCGTCGGCGTCAAGGGCTCTCGGGTCCAGGCGGTCGTCTCCGAGCTGGGCGGAGAGCGGATCGACATCGTGCCCTGGCACCCCGACCCGGAGATCTTCGCTCGGCGTGCCCTGGCGCCGGCTCGCGTCGCAAAGGTGATCTCGGACGCGTCGCGCAGGGTGATCACGGCGATCGTGGACGATGACCAGCTCTCGCTCGCGATCGGACGCAACGGCCAGAACGTCCGTCTCGCCTCGCAGCTGATCGGCTGGCAGCTCGATCTCTACTCCAGCCGCGATTGGATGGATCGAGGTGCGGAATCGGTCCTGTTCGGTGGCGCCGACGACGAGTACGAGGTGGCGGATTTCCCCCTCTCCGAGCTGGATGGGATAAGTCCTGCCACGCTCGCCGCTCTGGAGGCGACCGGGATCAGCTCGTTCTTCGATGTGCTGGACAAGGACAGGCAGGATTTCCTCCAGGTGCCGGGCATCGGTGAGGAAGAGGCGGACTCCCTCATGGGGCTCATCGACGAGCTCACGGTCGTCGATGAGAGCGAGGCTCAGGCAGCGGCTGAAGGGGCCGAAGAAGCTGCCGAGGCGGGGGCCGAGGAGCCTTCCGCCGAGCTCGAAGCTGCCGAGGCGGGGGCCGAGAAACCTTCCGCCGAGCTCGAAGATGCCGAGGCGGAGGCCGAGGAGCTCGAGGTGCAAGCCGATGGCTCGCTTGAGGATGGGACGGAAGCGCCCGCGGCCGAAGCCGAGGTCGAGACGGAGCCCGAGGGAGAGCAGGAGTTGGCCGAGAAGGACCCGGTCGAGGAGGACTCGGTCGCGGAGGAGCTCGTGGCGGAGGAGCGCAGCTCGTGAGCACCGGCCCCGGGCTCGAAGCTTCGGCGCTGCTTGCGGTGGGCGTAGCGCGGAGGGCCGGACGCGTCGAGATCGGCACTCGAGCCGTGCGTCAGGCCGGCCGAGAGGGCCGCCTAGCGGCGATCCTGGTGGCCCGGGACGCCAGCGACAACGCCCGCGAGCGTTTCGAGCGCGTTCGGCTGAACACGGGCGCCGAGCTCGCGGTGTGTGGAGACCG
>JAUVMT010000095.1 GCA_030600085.1 Gemmatimonadales bacterium
GAAGCGGTCGGAGTAATCCAGATCTCGTACGATCACCGAGTCGATCGCCGCAGCCACGGCCGCGAAGGGAGCCTCCGTCTCGATATCCGTGATAGCCAGCGCCGGGACATATCCGGGGCGGTAGGTGATCCCGAGTCGAACGCCCTCGTCCTCCTGGGCATGGGCCGGCGAGCCTCCGCCGGAGAGAGCGAGCAGCGCCAGGGAGGCCCAGACTGTCGCGGTCGATCCGCGAAGCCAGCGAACCCCGAGGGGGTGCACGTCAGTTCCTCGGGTCGAAGTAGAAGGAGACGCGCAGTTCGTCGCGCGGATACCCCTCGGGCAGCGGCCCGAAGGCCAGCGAGCGACCCGCGGCCTCCACGGCTCCCTGAGCCTCGAGATCGAACGCCGTGACACCCGACTTCTGGGCCCAGCCGAGCTCGCTCACGCCGCCGTCCCGGTGAATGACGAACACGATCTCGGCCCGCAGATGGCGTCCGCCGGTCGGCCTTCGCCAGTATCGGTTGATCTGTCGGACGATGTTCTCCAGGTATTCCGGGAACGCGAAGACCGCCCCGTCGAGCTGCACATTGACGGTCTCCTCGCCGCTCTCCTCGGCTGCCGCCGGAGGCTGCACGGGCTCGACCTCCGGCTCCACCCTGGTCTCGGCTTCCGTGCTAGGCGTCTCTCTCGGGGTCGGCTCCGGAAGGCGCTCCCTACGCTCCATCTCGGTCGGCTTCGGGGGAGATGGACGCTGCGTGCGCGGGGCGAGCTCTGCCGCCGCCGCCACGAGCCTCACGCGATACGTCCGGAGGGGCACCGCCTCAAGGGAGGACGGGGCTCGGAACAGGACCGCCACCGCCAGGAGGTGGATGGCGATCGAGCCCACCACCGCCGAGCGCGGGATCCGGCGGTCGGATGAATCGCCGCCGTGCCTGGAAGGCTTGCTAGCCGCCACGCCGCTGCTCCTCGGGCTCGGCGATCAGGCTCACTGCCTCGATCTCCGCCTCCTTGAGCTTGCCGATCACGCGCAATACCACCCCGTAGGAGACGTTGGTGTCGCCCTTCACGTAAACCGTCTCCGGGTCGCGCCGTCTGATCACCTGCACGACCGCGGCGTCGAACTCTTCCAACGTGACGGGGGTGTCGTCGAGATAGAGCCGGCCTTCGCGGTCGATCGTGATCACGATGCCCTCGCTCGCCTGGAGCGGCGCCGAGGGAGCACGCGGCACTTCGATTTCTATCCCTCCCTGGATGATCGGGGCCGTGATCATAAAGATGATAAGCAGGGTGAAGGCAACGTCGACGAGGCTGGTCACGTTGATCTCGGCCTGGACATCCAGGCCGAGATGGCGGTCAGATCTGCGGTTCACAGTCGGCCTTCCCGAGCGAGGGTGCCAACGAACTCGCTCGCGAAGCCCTCCAGCTCGCTCGTGAAGAGACCGAGCTTGGCGGCGTAGTGGTTGTAGGCGATGACGGCCGGGATGGCGACCGCGAGGCCGACCACCGTCGTGATCAGGGCTTCGGCGATACCTGGAGCGACCGCCGCGATGCTGGCGCTGCCGCGAGCGGTGATCCCGATAAACGAGTTCATCACGCCGATGACCGTGCCCATCAGACCCAGGAGGGGGCTGACCGAACCGATAATCGCGAGCCAGGTAAGACCGTGGGCGAGGTCGTCACGCTCCTGGGACAGCGACTTCTCCAGGACCAGCCACAGCGTATCCAGCTGAGTGGACGAAAGGCCCTCGGTCGGATCGACGGGATCCTGGAGAGCGCGTGGCCGCAGCTCCGTGAAGAAGTTCACCCCGTGGCGGAATACGCGCCTATAGGGCGACTCTTCGAGCTCTCGAAGCGCGGCGTAGACATCCGCGAGTCCGGCCGAGCTCTCCAGCTCCCGAACGAAGTCGTCGCCTTCCTCGCGAATCCGGCGGAACTCCACCCACTTCCAGAAGATCAGAATCCAGGAAAGAAGCGAGAACGCCAGGAGAACGAGGAGCACGACCTTGGTCGCTGGTGTCGCACGGATGACCATGTCCCACGGCGAGTCGAGGGGCTGTACTTCCTGGAACGCCGCCGCTACGACCGCCACCAAGGGGGTCACGCGCACCCCTCCGCGGCGGCGATCCAGTCATAGGTCTCGGACAACCCCTCCGTCAGGCTGTGCCCGGGCGACCAACCGGTGCTCTTCAACTTGCGCACGTCGAGCGCGTTTCTGAGAAGCTCACCGGCTCTGGCCTCCTGCCGCTCCACCTCGGCATGCCCCGAGATCTCGATGATCCGCCCTACGAGCTCGTTCACGCTCGTCTCGGTTCCCGTTCCCACGTTGAAGGCGAAGTCGTCGAGGGTCCCCGCATCCTCCAACTCCAGCGTCGAGGCCACGAGGTTGGCCCTGGCCACGTCCTTCACGTACACGTAATCCCTCGTCTGTTCCCCGTCTCCGTACACGATCAGCGGCTGGCCGTGCATCGCCCGGCGCGAGAAGATCGCCACCACTCCGGCCTCCCCATGGGGACTCTGGCGCGGTCCGTAGACGTTCGAGTAGCGCAGCGATACGGACGGCATGCCCTGCACGACCCGGTAATAGTCGAGGTACTGCTCCCCCGTGAGCTTGCTGACGCCATAGGGCGACACCGGTGCCTTTGCTCGTGTTTCCTCGATAGGAAGATCCCCAGGCTCTCCGTACACCACCCCTCCGGACGAGACGTACACGACGCGCTCGACACGCGAGCGTCTGCACGCCTCGAGCACGTTCAGGAGGCCGTCCACGTTGATCGACGCGTCGTCGCGCGGGCTGGCTACGGAGACCCGCACATCGACCTGTGCGGCGTGGTGGTTGACCACGTCGAAGCGCCTCTGCCTCAGGAGCTCGGGCAGCTCCGGAGACCGAATGTCCATCTCGACGAACTCGGCTCCGTCGGCCACGTTCTCCCGCCTCCCACTGCTCAAGTCGTCCAGCGCCGTGACCTCCCACCCGTCAGCGAGGTACGCTTCCGACACATGCGAGCCGATGAAGCCGGCGCCGCCCGTCACCAATACTCTTAGACCCATTAGCTTCTCGCTTCGTTCGGCTCTTCGCTCTCGGCATCCGCCGAGCCGTTCGCCGGCCCGGAGCTCTCGATGTCTTCTTCCGTCACGCTCTCCGACCGCGGCGAGCTCGCCGCGAGCCGGAGCTCATCCCTCAACCTGTCAAGGAAGTCGATCGCGTTCGGATCGGCGGCTGCCTGACGTACGGCGACCGTCGACGGGTGCAGGAGCTTGTTCAGAAGCCGCCGCGTGGCGGCTTCGATCCGTTCCCGATCCGACTCGCTCAACCCGTCCAGTTCCGCCAGCAACCGCTCCAGCTCGGCAAGGCGGACCGCCTCGCCGTGTGCCCGCAGCCCTCTGATGAGGGGACCTACCTCGCGCGATCGATACCATCTCCAGAAGCGCTTCGCGTGATCCGTCACCAACGTCTCGGCGGGAGCCGCTTCCGCTCGTCTCGCCTCTTCGGTGGCGCCCACCACCTTATGAAGGTCATCGATGTTGTAGAGAAAGATGCCGGGAAGCCCGCCCACGCCCGGCTCCACGTCCCGTGGAAGGGCGATGTCGAGGACCACGAGCGGCGAACCGACCTGCCCTCGTGAAAGCCCCAGCTTGTCACTCGTCACGACCGGTTCCGCCGCCGAAGTGGAGGTCACCAGGATGTCCACGTCGGAGATCGCCTCCCAGACATCCTCCAGTGAGATCGCCCGGCCGCCGATCTGGGCCACGGTCTCCTGCGCCCGATCGAGGGTCCGGCTGGCCACGAGGACGTCGGAGATCCCCTCGGAAAGGAGACATCGGAGCGTCGTGACGCCCATCTCCCCGGCACCGAGCACCATGGCGCTCCTTCCCTCGAGGGATCCGAACACCTTGGCCGCCAACCGCACCGCGGCAGAGGGTATCGAAGCCGCTCCTCGACCGAGCGACGTTTCGGAGCGCACCGCACCACCGACGGCCTGGGCCGATTGGAACAGGCGGTGAAGAACCGGCCCCACGCTGTCGGGCAACGAGAGGCCCAACTCGTAGGCATCGCCGACCTGTCCTAGGATTTCCGCTTCGCCGACGACGAGAGAGTCGAGTCCAGCCGCCACTCGAAACAGGTGGAGCACGCCTTCGTAGCCGTGTCGATGATACAGGTAGGCCTCGACCTCGCCCGGGCCCATTCCTGCCCGGGCGGCAACCGCGGCGATCGCGACGGATTCGGCGGAGGCCGCGTCGGCCGCCTGGAAATAGAACTCCGTCCGGTTGCAGGTGGAGAGCGCCACACATTCGTGGATCGCCGGTGACTCCATCACCCCCCGCACGGTATCCCGGACGCTGGCCGAGTCGACGTACACCCGCTCGCGCAACTCGATGGGTGCCGTGTGATGGCTGAGCCCGACGAGAGCGATGGTCGCCGCATCCGCCCGCCCTCCGTCCCGCGCGTCTGCCGCCAAGGCGTCCCGCACCTACAGGAAGAAACCGGCTTCCCTCGCCGTGATCCGGAGAGCGAGGAAAGCCACGAAGGTCACGAGAAACGCCACGGCGCTGATGACGGCGGCCCGTTCCCCGCGGGGGCCCGGCCTCGAGCGGGCGGCGATCGCCACGAGATACGCAGTCCAGGTCACGATGCCGAGAATGGTGCCCGGATTGTCCAGGGCCAGTCCACGACCGAAGGTGAGGGTCCAGCTCCAGCCGGCCAGGAGGCCGACGCTCAGCGCCGGGAAGCCCACCGCCAGGCCCACTTTGTTCAACCGGTCCAGCGACTCCAACGCGGGGAAAAAGCCGAATACGGAGCCGAACTGCTTCCGTTTGAGCGCGCGAAACTGGAACACGTACATGATGGCGGCGGCCGACGCCGCGGCGAGCCCGGCATAGCCGATGAAGATCGCGGACACATGCAGGACGAACCATGGTCCGCGAAACGCGATCTGTCGGCCGGTCGGCTCGATTCCGACGACAACCGCCTCCCCTACCAGGAGCAGCACCAGCGGCAGCAGGAAGAGGCCGGCCGCGCGGAGATCGGTTCTCACCGAGGCGGCGAGCACGAACAGGGAGATGAACAGGGCCAGCGAGCTGGAAGCGGGCCCCAGCCCGACGAGGGGAAGGCTCCTGTACGACAGCGCGTAGAGCAGCAGGCCGGCCGCGTGAACGGCGAGCCCACCACCCACCACCGTCACTCCGGAGAGCCCCGGCTCCCTTCCCCCGCGGAAGCCTCGCAGCTGGAGAACCCAGGCTGCAGCATAGAGGACGAGGGCGAGGAGGTGGAGCCCGAGAATCATCTATGATCTCGCGGTTGCTCTCGCATGGAAGCCCGCCGAGCGGGGACCGAGCCCGGGCGGTGCCACGGGACGCTCAAGGAACGGGGAATACCGCCTGGCCAACGAGGCGAACCTGAGCGCCTTGGACCGTACCGACGTCTCGCATCCGCACGACGACCGCGGTCGACGTCTTCGGGCGCACCTGCACGACCCGCATGAGAGCCTGTCCGTCGTCCACGGAGGCGGAGGCCGCGTTCGAGACGTTGGGCGCGAAGGTGACGAACTCGTCGCCGATGCCGATTCCGTGCTCTGCCCCGACATCCAGAAAAGCGACCTCGCTCAGGCCGAGCAGCGGCCCCTTGTTGGCGATGCCCAGGATTTGCCCCGTGACGCCGGCCTCGGCGGGGACCGCGCCCACCGGCGGCGGCTCAGGGTACGAGAAAGTCCGGATCACCGGATCGCCGACTTCGTAAGCCGCGAAGACCTGACTTACCCGCGCATAGGCGGAGTCGCCCCTCGTCTCGAGAACCGTCAGGACGGCCACGGGCTCGACGACGCGGCCGTGTCGGCCGATGCGATGCCTCCACTTGAAGGCGATCAAGGGGTCCCCCACCTCCGCCGGCAGCCCGGACAGCAGCAGCACGACTCGTCGGTTGAGGGGGATCGTCTCGGGAAGCTTGAGCCTGAGGGGATTCGCCACGAGCTCGCGCACCGTCGAGGCGGTCGGGCCGAGATCCTCCGGCGCAGCGAGAAACGGCGCCCGATTGAAGTCGCTCTCCGACACGGATGCGAGATTCGGCCGCGCCTCGACCTCGAACCCTCCGAGCGTCACGGCACGCTCCGGAGAACTATCGAACAGGCTCGGCCCGGCGAACGGATCCTCCTGCGGCGACATCTGTCGACCGGCCGGCGGCTCGCGCCCCTGTGCCTCCTCCGCGGGTTCCTGCGTGGCAGGCCGGGCTATGGCGGCAGATCGAGCTGGCAGACGCAACGTCTGCCCGGGGAGGAGCAGATCCGGGTCGGTGATCGACGAGCCGTTCAGGTCGTAGATCTCCCGCCATCTCGGCCCGTCGTTCAGGTATCGGACCGCGAGGCCCCACAGGGTGTCCCCCCGGTTCACCTCGTGTACCGGGGCTCCCGCCTCCTGGCCGCGAACCAAACCGGGTGAAAAGAGCAGGACCAGAACCATCCCCGAGCGGACGGCTTCACGGCGCGTCGCGGCAGCCACGATCTTCACGCAGGGCGGTGCTGGCATACCGGCTATCCCTTGATTGAGCGGAGGATGCGATCCGCCGACAACATAACGGCAAATCGCTGCCCCCGCATTCCGCCGGCGAGCAACTCCGCCGCGTCACACAAGCACATGGCGACTGTGCCGCAAGTCACTCCCCGGGAGGAATTTGTGCCCGCTTGTGAAAAAGTTGCCGAGGCAGATCCGCTCCTCCGCGCCCGGGGGCGCGCCTGAGGCGGCGGCCGATGCCGACACGGCGGCTACTCCCGGCCTCGAGCTCAGCCCTGGAACCCGAGTACGTGTCTTGCCGTGCACCGGGATGTACGGGAGCCGTTAGGTCATCGTCGGTGCAGGGGAGTTGTACGAATGAGCGTTCGCGCCGCATCACTGCTCGTGGCGCTTGGCCTGGTCATCGCCGCGTCTTTGGCTACGGGGCGGCAGGAAAGCCCGATGGTTCTGGCAGAGGCCTTCGTAAGGGCTGCCAACGCTTCCGATCGCACCGCGTTGGAGAACCTCGTGCACCCGGACGTCATCGTGTACCTGAAGGAGAGCGACCCCGAGCGTTGGGAGCAGGTCCTGGCCGGGTGGGCCAGCACGCAGTTCGGGGCGGGCTACGACATCGTCGTCAGGCCGAGCTCCGAGGTGGGCCTGTACGATGAGGGGCAGCAAACGCTCGTCTTCGGCGACAGACTTCGATTCCGGTTCCCCATCCAGCCCCCGAGCCATTTCCTGATCATACAGATCAAGAACCAGAGCCCTCTCGACGCGCACGATGAGAGGCCTTTGCTCGGGTCGAACGCCGTTGAGGCGGTGCGGGAGGATGGCGGCCGTTGGTACGTCACCGTGCCGGTCGTCGAGATCCTGCCGGATTTCTGAATCTGAGGAGGGGATGTCGGTCGACGCCGCTAATCGTCGGATCTCCAGCTGCCTCCGAGATCAGAACGGGAGATCGTCCTCGCCGGCGAGCGCTTCGTTCGAGAAGTCCGAATAGTCGTCCTCGGCCGGAAGGCCTGCCGGAGCTCCGGCACTTCCCTCGAAGCGCGCGTCGCCCCGGCCGCCGAGCATCACCATCTCGCGCGCTCTGATCTCCGTGGTATACTTGGTCTGGCCGTCCTTCCCCTCCCACTGGCGATACTCGATCCGGCCCTCCACGTAGACGCGATCGCCCTTCTTCAGATAGCGCTCGCAGATCTCCGCCAGCCGGTCCCAGGCCACGACCCGATGCCACTCGGTCTTCTCCTGCTGGCTACCCCCGCGGTCGGTCCACGTCCTGCTCGTGGCGACCGAGAGCGTGGCGACCCGGGTACCCCCAGGCGTCGTTCGCACTTCGGGATCGGCCCCGAGGTTTCCGATCAGCATCGATTTGTTGAGGCTACGCGCCATGCGGCTCACATCCGAAGATAGAGGGGCTC
>JAUVMT010000074.1 GCA_030600085.1 Gemmatimonadales bacterium
CCAGTGGATGCGCATGCAGGCCGAGGAGGAGCACTCTCACGCCATGAAGCTCGTCGATTTCCTGATCGAGCGCGGTGGGCGCGTGCAACTCCGGGCGATCGACAAGCCGACGGCCGAGTTCAAGTCGCCGCTGGCCGTCATGCGAGCGGCCCTTGCACACGAGCAAAAGGTCACCGAGAGCATCAACAACCTGTACGAGTTGGCTGCCACCGAGCGCGACTACCCGGCCCAGGTGATGCTCCAGTGGTTCGTCACCGAACAGGTGGAGGAGGAGGCCAGCGCCGGCGCGATCGTGGACCAGCTGACTCTCGCGGGCGATTCGGGGAGCGCCCTGCTGATGCTCGATGCCAAGCTGGGGCGGCGAACGGCCGCCGCCTGACGGCTCTTCCACCCCCGGTTCCCCGCCACACGGAGCCCCGGTCGCGCTCGACGCCCGGGGCTCCGGTGCATCCCGTGTACCAGCCTCGGCACGTGCCCCGGCCCAGGATAGTTAGATTGGAACGGACGAAAGGAGTGTGATGGTCGCGTTCGTTCTGTACCAGGCGGCGGCCGAATACGTGGGCATTATCCTGAGGGGCATTCCGGCGTCGCTCGATGCTGGAGCGCGCATGGTATCGGGTTTCGTGACCGATCACCCGCTGGTCGCACTCGGCAGCCTTCTCGGGGTGCTCGTGCTGTGGGCCCTGCTCGCCGGAGGCGTACGCCGCGAGTAGGGTTGGGTTTTCGGCACGGACTCGCTAGCTGGCGAGGCTCCCCTCGAGCGATGGGTTGATTCAGGCTGGTAGACGTGCTCCCCTTCTGCAGGACTCTACGTACTCTTCTTCGGCTTCGGCGCAGAGCGCGGCCTGCGTCTCGGGGTCGGCCACCAGCGTGGCGATCTCCTCCCCCAGTCCCTTGTAACACATGGTCTTGTGGCCCGGATCGTCGACGACCCGGCAGAACGTGAGGCCGCTCTCCGCCTCCGACGTCCAGTCCACGAACGCCTTGACGACTCCTACGTAGCACCAGCCCCGATACGGCTCGCTGCCGGCTCGGCAGTGGCGTTCCGCTTCCTTGGGGTCCTTGGTTCGAGCCGTGACGTCCCGCCCGAGGCTTTGATGGCAGGTGGGCCGCATTCTCGGAGGCGCGATATCGCAGCTTCGCGACGCGGCCACGAGATCGTTGCCGTTCAACCAGAGCATGACCGATGTCTGCATCAGGTAACACTGATGCTTGTAGCGGTCGTCCATCACCGAGCACGGGTAGTGCGGATCGGCGGGATCCACCGCCTTCCAGGGCTTCTCGCCAGCCACGCCGCGATCTCCGCGACGCTCATGGCCGGCCGACTCGTCCCCGCCGTCCGACGGCGCGTCCTCCACGTCGCCGGCGGATGCCAGCCTCATGGCGGGATGGTGAGGCATGGTGGCCGCCATGACGTTCTCCATGAACGCCCCGCCATAACAGGATTGTCGGTCCCAGTTGTCGCTCAGCAGATCGCAGGCCTCGAGCGCCCGGGGCAGGTGATGGTCGAAATACGTCGTCAACCCGTGGCCGATGCCGTGGATGCATTGGAAGAGGAGCCACCGGCCCTGCTCGTCGTCCCTGTAGGGCTCGCAGAGGGCTCCGACGATCTCGGCGTCGGCTCTCCCGCGGTCCTCGAAGTAGGCCTGGATAACGCCGTGGTAGCATCCGGACGAGAAGCTCTCGCTGCAGCTCGAGAACGTCTCGTTGACATCCGACGACATCTGGTAGGCCTCGATTCCGACGTGATGGGCGTAGACATGCGCGTCGCGAGAGACGTCGCCGTCGAGGAGGGCCAGATAATCCAGTGTGGTCATCGTGGGCCGCACCCCGACTCTCCCGAGCTCGAGGGAGAGTAGGGCCTGGTAGCAGTCGATCTTCTCCTGTCCCGCGAGGTCGCCGCACTCGGCGAGGAGCGCGCGCGCCTCCGGCGCCGAGTCGGCCGGGATACCGGAGTCTCTGCCGCCGAGAGGGACGTCGAGTGTCGAAAGGAGACGGCCGCGGCCTACCACCGCGATCGTGATGACCGTCACGACGGTCAGGAAGACGGCGCCGGCGAGAAATCGGACGTTCCGGGATGAAGAGGCCATGCTCGAGACTATACGTCGGCCACGAGGCCACGGTCCACCTCGTCGCACCTCCGGCAACCGCAAAGACCCAGGGCGACGTCGAACTCCTTGCGAAGGATCTCCAGGACCTCGCCGACGCCTTCCTCGCCGTTCGCGGCCAGCCCCCACAGGATGGGCCGTCCCACGAGAACGGCTTTGGCGCCGAGGGCCAACGCTTTCAGGACGTCCGTTCCGCGCCGCACGCCGCCGTCCACGAGGATCGGAATTCGTCCGTCGACCGCCTCCGCCACCGCTGGAAGAGCTTCGATCGTCGCGACGGAGGTGTCCAGCTGCCGGCCGCCGTGGTTCGAGACGATGATGCCCGCCGCGCCGTGCTCGACCGCCAGCGATGCGTCGTCCGGGTGCACGATGCCCTTGATGACGACGGGAAGGCTGGAGATCTCGGCCAGCCACGCCAAATCGCTCCAGTCGAGCGTCGGATCGAAGAGCGAGACCACGTAATGCGCGAGGCCGGAGTCGGAATGGGATTGGCGGATCTCATCGAATCCGGCCGGCATCAGGTTCGCCATCTGGAGACCGTTCGGAAGGTGAAAGCGGTTCCGCACGTCCCGCTCCCGCGTCGGCCAGACCTGCGCATCCACGGTGAGGACGATCGCCGTGCATCCCGCCGCCTCGGCACGCTCGACGAGGCCGCGCGTAGCCTCCCGATCCCGGTAGACGTATAGCTGAAACCAGAGCGGCGCGTCCCCGACGGCCGCGACCTCCTCGATGCTGCAATTGGATAGCGTGCTCAACGTCATGATGGTCCCAGCGGCGGCCGTCGCCCTCGCCGTCGCGAGCTCGCCGTCGGGGTGAGCGAGCTGGTGAAAGGCGGTCGGTGCCACGAGAACCGGCATCGAGATCCGGCTGCCGAGCACGTCCGTCGACAGGTCACGCTCGCTCACGTCCCGCAGCACTCGATGGTACAGCCGGAGGCGGTCGTAGGCTGCGTCGTTCTCCGCGAGCGTGATCTCGTCGGAGGAGCCGCCTCGATAGTAGTCGTACGCCATGGAGGAGAGCTTCTCGCGCGCGGCCGACTCGAAGTCACGGATGCTGATGAGCTCCGTCATTCTCTTTCCCTACCCGGTGATTCCTCGCTCAGGACCCTGGTAACCGCGCGCTTCCAGCCCGCGAAGAGAGCTTCGCGGCGGTCCGCCTTCATGGTGGGCTCGAACCGCCTTTCGCGCTGCCAGAGATCCTCGATCTCATCCAGGCCGCCGAAGACGCCCGCATCCAACCCTGCGAGGTAGGCAGCGCCCAGCGCGGTGGTCTCGGTCAACTTCGGCCGCTCCACCGGAAGCGCCAGGATGTCGCTCAGGAACTGCATGGCCCAGTCGTTGGCCACGAGCCCGCCGTCCACGCGCAGGCTGAGGAGATCGGCGCCGGAGTCGGCGGCCATGGCACCCATGAGGTCGCGCGTCTGATAGCACACCGCCTCCAGGGCCGCGCGCGCGATGTGCGCGACGCCGGTGCTGCGGGTGATCCCGAGGATGGCTCCTCTGGCGTCGGGGTCCCAGTAGGGCGCGCCCAAGCCGACGAACGCCGGGACGAGATAGACGCCACCCGTGTCCTCGACGCCCTCTGCCAGGGCTTCGGTCTCGGCCGCTTCGTCGATGACGCCGAGCCCGTCTCGGAGCCACTGAACCGCCGCCCCGCCGACGAAGATGCTTCCCTCCAGCGCGTAGGTCGCGACGCCGTCCAGGCGCCAGGCGACCGTGCTAAGGAGCCGGTTGCGGGACTCGATCGGCTCCGGTCCCGTGTTGAGAAGGGCGAAGGTCCCGGTCCCGAAGGTGCTCTTGATCATCCCTGGCGTGAACGCCGCCTGGCCGAAGGTCGCGGCCTGCTGATCTCCCGCGATGCCCCGGATCGGTATCGGCGCACCGAAGAGCTCGGAGGAAGCCTCGCCGAACGAGCCCGAGCTGTCCCTCACCTCGGGCAGGATCATCTCCGGAACGCGGAAGAGGGCGAGAAGATCCGGGTCCCACGCCTGCTCGTGGATGTCGAAGAGCAGCGTTCGCGAGGCGTTCGTGGCATCGGTGGCGTGAACGCGGCCGTCGGTGAGGTTCCACAGCAGCCACGTGTCGATCGTTCCGGCCGCGAGCTCGTCCCGCTCCGCCGCCGCGCGCGCGCCTTCGACGTGGTCGAGAATCCAGGCGAGCTTCGTTGCCGAGAAGTAGGGGTCGAGGAGGAGCCCGGTCGTCCGCCGCACGCCGTCTTCGTGCCCCTCGTTTCTGAGCCGTCGACACTCGCCGGCCGTCCGTCGATCCTGCCATACGATCGCGTTGTGGATCGGACGTCCATCCGCGCGGCTCCAGATGACCGACGTCTCCCGCTGGTTGGTGACCCCGATGGCCGCGACTTGCGACGGGTCCGTGGCGGAGGCGGAGATCGCTTCGCGGCCGACCGCCAGCGTGTCCCGCCAGATACGCTCGGGGTCATGCTCGACCCACCCAGACCGGGGGAAGATCTGCGGCAGCTCGCGTTGGGCGCTTCCCAGTGGCCGCCCCGCCGCATCGAACACGATGGCCCGCGAGGAGGTGGTGCCCTGATCGATCGCCAGGACCACGTGCGGGTTCAAGAGCGTGGGCGGCGATCGATGGCCGCCGATGGGTGAATGGCTATCTTGGTCCTCCGAATCGGGGATGTCTCCGGCAGAATAGACCGGATCGACCCGAGATTCCACCAGTGTGGGGAGAGCGACGTGAAGCGGCATCCGCGATGAGCGGCAGCAGCCCGACGCGAGCCTGGTTCCAAACCTTCGGGTGCAAGGCGAACCAGTACGACACCGAGCGCATGCGACAGGAGCTGGAGCGTTCGGGCGCCGTGGCGGTAGCCTCGGCGGAGCGCGCCGACGTGGCCGTGGTCAATACCTGCACGGTCACCGCCGAGGCCGACCGCGATGCCCGCCGCATTATCCGGAAGCTGGGCCGGGAGCACCCTGGACTTCGTATCGTCGTGGCCGGTTGCTCCGCCGCTCTCCGGGAGAGCGAATACTCCGCGATGGACGAGGTCTGGCGGGTGGTCCCCGGGCAGGACGCGGCCGCCGTCGCGCGAGCCGCACATCCGCTGCGACCTGCCGAGGCGAACGGGGCCGGGCTCGTCGAGCTCCGCGGCTCGGATCGGAATCTCCTGACCCGCTTTCGACGGGGCACGCGGGCGTGGCTCAAGGTGCAAGATGGCTGCGATCGGCGGTGCTCCTTCTGCGCTACCCGCATAGCCCGCGGAGCAAGTCGATCGCGCAATCCCGATGAGCTGGTCCGCGAGGCGGCGCTGCTGGTCGGGGAGCATCCCGAGATCGTCATCACGGGGATCCACATCGGCCACTATGGGCTGGACCTCGCCGAGCCCGTGCCGCTCTCGGGCCTGTGCCGCCGTCTGCTGGACGAGGTGCCGGACGTCAGGCTGCGGCTGGGCTCGATCGAAGCCACCGAGATCGACGATCCGCTCGTCGATTTGCTCGCGGATTCCGGCGGCCGTCTCGTTCCCCACCTGCACGTGCCGATGCAGAGCGGGAGCGACGCGGTGCTGAGGCGCATGCGCCGCTGGCACACGCGGGAGGCGTATCGCTCCCGGATCCTGGAGATCGCCTCACGACTTCCCTACCTCGGGCTCGGAGCGGACATCATCGCCGGTTTTCCCGGCGAGACGGACGCCGATCACGAGGGTTCCCGGCGTCTCGTGGAAGAGCTGCCCTACACCTACCTGCACGTCTTCCCGTTCTCGGCCCGGCCCGTCACGGCGGCGGCCAACCTGCCGAATCAGGTGCTTCGGCGGGTGAGGGCGGCTCGAGCGCGCGACTTGAGAGAGATCGGCTTGTCGAAGGGGAGATCGTATCGGGCCTCACGCCTGGGCACGAGGGCTCACGCCGTCGTGGAGACGGCGGCCGTGGGCGGGACGGGCGCGCGCGAAGCGGCGGGGACCACCGAGGACTACCTGCGCGTCCAAATCCCGGCGGGAAACGGAGCGGAGGACCAGCCTATCCGGCCTGGCGTCGTGCTGAGCGGGCTCCTGGCAGGCTACCCGGATCGCCTGCAGCTGCACGCTTGAGGGAGGTCGGCTCTCGCGCCCAGCGCGCGAGCTCCGACGAGCGTGCCGCTAGCGAAGAACCTTGAACGGCACTGAAGCTCGCGTGTTAGCCCACTCCAGGAGAAGCGTCCCTTCGTCCGGGCCCCGCGGGTAGAGCACGATCCGGAAGCTCTCGACCGGCTCCTCCAGCTCCTCGACCTCCATCTCGACGCGAGCGAGGTCCATGTCCAGGTGGTATTCCGTGCCCCACTGTCCGGTCTGCCGGCTGACGACGAGCGTCCACTCTTCGGGGCCGGGGATCGTGTAGAGCGTGTAGTCGCCGGCAGGCACCTCAGCGTCTCCGATTCGGAGGTTCGCCTCGGTCGAGAACGACGTGGCCTCGTTCGCCCCCGTGCGCCATACCTGGTTCCACGGAACCAGGCCGCCGAAAATCACGCGATCGCGCACCGAGGGGCTTGAAAACGCCACCTTGATCTGCCGGCCCGCCAACTCCAGCTCGCTCGAGTCGGGAGGGCTCAGGCGTTGCTGGGCCCCAAGACCGGGTGCCGCCGCCAGGACGACGATAAGGCCACCGGCCGCCAGGCCGAAGCGCACTGTTTTCATCTTCGAGTCTCCTCGCTCATTGCCAGCCATCCTTCTGAGAAGGAATCTAACCTCGTCGGCCGGGTCGAGCGGGTTAGGCGCCCTTCAGGGAGCCGCCTCCGTCCACGACGAAGATCGATCCCGTGATCCAATCAGCGGCCGAAGAGACGAGGTATGTCACCATGTTCCCGATGTCTTCGGGATCGCCCATCCTACCGAGCGGGATCGCCTTCTTGGCGAACTCCTCCGTGGCACGCTGGACGGCAAACAGATCCTGCGCCTCGTCGTTGGGCGGCGTGAACGCCTTTCGCACGCCCTCCGTCGGGATTGGTCCCGGCGCGACCGCGTTGACATTGATCCCGTGCTCAGCCCATTCGAGCGCCAGCGTGCGCGTCAGCGCATCGACGCCTGCCTTGGCCGCACACGCGTGAGCCATCTGGGGCCACCCGCGATAGTGCAGGGTCATCGATATCGAGACGATCCGACCGTAGCCTGCGTCACGCATGAGTGGGAACACCGCCTGGCTCGCGAAGAAGGTGCCGTACAGATCCGTCTCGACAACGGCGCGCCACCCGTTCGGGGAGAGGCTCTCGGAGGGAGCATAGAAGTTCCCCGCCGCGTTGTTGACCAGAATGTCGACGGAGCCGAAGCCTTCGGCCGTCGCAAGCACGGCGTTCCGGATGGAATCGGGCTCTCTGACGTTGGCTTCGAGAGTGAGCGTCTCGATCCCCGCCCCGCGCAGTCTCTCCGCCGCGGTCTCCAGTCTTTCCAAGCTTCGGCTGGCGATCGCGACGCTGGCGCCGGCGGCTCCGAGGCAGCCGGCGATTCCCAGCCCGATGCCGGAGCCGCCTCCGGTAACCAGAGCGGAGCGGCCTTCCAGGATCCGCGGGGCGAAGACCCGACTCTCGCTATCCATCGAATCCCCTGGGCAAGAAAATCGGGGGCATCGGAATGCCCCCGAAAGAAAGGAACCTCAAACGGCTCATTGGCCTAACCTCCGGCCGGTTGGCTCACGAGCTCACGAAGCCCGCCGAGCCGTCCGCCGAGACGTTGAAGTTGATCCACATGCCGATGGCGGCGTGAGCCGGGATGTAGCAGATGAGCGTGTACTCGCCGGCAGCGTCAGCCGTGAAGCTGATCGACTCGGACGCGCCCGGCTGGGTGGCCTCCTGCATCGATGTCGCGCTGGCGCTCATCGCGCCCGCGAAGACCGGCTCGGGTTCTGGAAGGTGGCGGGGAAATTGCCGGTCCCGGAATCCACGCCGATGCTGTGCGCGATGTTGGGATCGTCGTTCCTGAAATTGATGACGACGTTGTAGCCGGCCGGAACCACGATCGTCCCGTTTCCGCGCGAGTAGCCGTTGAAGTTCCACCGGTTGTTCGAGTCGTCCTTTCCGGCGACGATCTCGAGGGTCACCGTCTTGCCGGCCTCATCGACCGACATCCAGTCCGGTACGCTCAGACCTGCGGCCGGGGCTTCGGTCTCGGCAGGCTGCTCGGTGGCCGGAGCCTCCCCGCTTGCGGCGCCGTCTCCCCCGCCGCCACAGCCCACGGCGACGAGCCCAAAGGCGGCGACCAGGCTGCATGTAAAGAAGCGATTCATGTGTGTCCATTCCTGTGAGTGGGGTCCATAAAACGAAACGCCGCGGATAGCCGCAGCGGAAACAATATACTGTCGCGCTCGGGCGGCGGTAAGCTCATCGTCGATCAGCGTCACGTAGGCCGGCCTCGAGGCGTTCGAGCGGCGGAGTACACCGGATCGACCGGTTGGGTTTCGCCCGCCGAACGGCGTCCAGGCTCGCGCGAGTACGATCCTTGCTACCGCTGAAGCTCCGAGACAGAGGCGGAACCTTCATGTAGGGTGTGGAGTTTTATCCCTGACCGCGGTGCTTCTCGCGCCGCACTCCTGGAGCGCCGCACGCCAGCGTTCCTTTCGATTCCCGCAGGCCGAGCAGGTCTCGGCTCACTGAGGCGGGAAGACCCTATCGAAAACGCTCCGGGCAGCTCCGCCGGCTCCATGGTTGGCGGCGACCGCAGGATCTGTTTCCATCGGAGCGGCGTTCTGCCAGAGATGGCGTACAACTCAGAGGAGAAGTGGTGAGCGACGCGACTGACAGGGCGAATACCCTTACGGCTCAGACGAGTCAACGGCACGATTCAGACTCGCAGCCCGATTCGGAAGGGGGCACGTATCTAGGCGTCCTCCAGGTGCTGGGCAACGGTGCCGGCTTCATACGAAACGCGAGAGCCGGTTACCTGCCGAGCGACGACGACATCTACGTCAGCCAGAAGATCGTCGGCCGGTGGCACCTCCGAAGCGGGGACGAGATCGTCGGGATCGCGGGCAAGGCGCCCGGCAACGGCAAGAGCCCGCCTCTTCGTAAGCTCTTCGCGGTCAACGATCGCCCGCCCGACCAGCTCGGCCATCGGCGACAATTTCAGAGGCTGAGCGCCCAACACCCCAACGAACAGCTTCTCCTCGAGTGCGGCCTCACCCGGCGCGGGCGCACGGACTACACCAATCGTGTCATCGACCTCTTCTGTCCGCTCGGAAAGGGCCAGCGCGCGTTGATCGTGGCGCCGGCCAAAGCCGGGAAGACCATGGTGCTCCAGGCCATCGCGGAAGGCATCGTGACCAACCACCCGAACGCCACCCTTTTCATCCTTCTCGTCGACGAGCGTCCCGAGG
>JAUVMT010000082.1 GCA_030600085.1 Gemmatimonadales bacterium
ACGGTACGAGCGAGCGGAGCCGCTTCTCCGCCGCACCCTGGAGATCCGAGAGGCCGCGTTCGGCCCGGATCACCCTTCGATCCCACCGAGCTTGGAAGACCTGGCGGATGCGCTGCGCGGCCTCGGCCGGACCGCCGAAGCTGACGATTTGATCGCTCGCGCCCGCGAGCTAAGCTCGTCCGCGCAATCTCAGTCGGAAGAACCGAAGGTGTAGCACCAGGCCTCGCCCTGAAGCACCACCTCATCGTCCTGGCGAAGAATACGAATGGAGAGTTGGCAGACGGGCTTCGTAGCGTGGACGCTCATCACCTCGGCTTGCGCCGTGATCGTGTCCCCGATGAAGACCGGGGCCGTGAACTTCCAGTCTTGGCTCAGGAAGACGGTGCCCGGGCCGGGGAGATCCATCGCGACGAGCGCATGCAGCAAGCCGGTAGTCAAGCCGCCCTGCACGACAAGGCGTCCGAACTTCGTTTTGGCGGCGAAGTCTTGGTCGAAGTGGAGTGGGTTGTAGTCGCCGGTAAGCTGCGCGAAGGTAGCGACGTGCTCCGCAGTCAGTGTGAGGCTTCGGCTGGCGGTATCACCAATCTCCATCGCCACACTACCTCTCGAGCTTGTTTTTTTCAGGCAAGAGCGTTCAGAACATCGACCTGGGCGTTCATCTCACGGTTCAGTTCGAGATGGTGCTGTTTCACCTCTTCGAGGTCCCACTCAAAGGACGAGATGCGGTCGGTCACGTCGAGGAGACCCTTCACGAGCTCGTCGCGCCGGGGCTGGTACTCCTTAAGACCCTCGTCACCGTTATCCGCGATCGCGCGGGTGAGGAGTTCGGCCTCGCGGAGCGCGTCGGTGATGCCGTGAGCGGTGATGGGATCGCGGAAGTAGCCGGCGTCCCCGACGAGCGCCCAGCCGGGACCGGCCGCGCGGCGCAGGAAGCCGGGAGCACCAGCGAACGCTCTCAGCTTCCCCGACGGGTGGCTCGTCGCGACCCTTTCCGCGAGCTCGGCTGAGACCGCGCCCACCGCCTCCTGGAACAACACCTCGATCCCCTCGTGTCGCCGCTCGTCAAACCGAGCCTGCGGAATCAAGACGAATACGCAGGTGTCACCGTCGTTGGTCGGGATGGTCCCGAGACTCATGCCGAGCTCGTAGAACCAGTGGTAACCCTCCAGTGGCACGTCCTGCCAATACCCGTAGATGGAGCAGGCGGCGTGCGGCACCGCGTAGTCGACCTCGGCCTCGAGAATCCGAGCGACGCGCGATCGGATCCCGTCGGCACCGATCACGAGATCGGCCGAAACGTCGGTCACCTCGCGATCCGCACCTGCGATCCTTGCGCCCCGCACCCGGCCGTGATCGTCGCGGATCAGATCGACCACGGACCGACCGTAGACCACCTCCGCCCCGGCCTCTCGCGCCGCATCCACGAGGACCGGGTCCAGCACCGTCCGCCTCGGAGCGTACAGGGCGTCGACCCCGTCCCGCGCCTTGATGAGGACCTCCACCGTCTCGTCGCCGTAGTGGAACGTCGTCGATTGGATCGGGGGCGTACCGGACGCGCGGACCGCACCGAGCAGGCCCCAGCGGTGGAGCTGCAGCACGGCTCCGCGCATGAGCGCGTGCGTCGAGAGCGTGTCCCTTCCGTAGTGAACGGGGTCCACCACCAGCACCCGCAGCCCCCGGCGCGTCAGCAGCATCGCGGTGGAGGCACCCGCGCACCGTGCACCGGCGATCACGACGTCGTAGTGACTTCGAGTGAAGGGCAAGCTCAAACCGGACCTCGTCCTCGAGTGTTCAGGGGTGCGGTTTCGAAGATGAGGTTCCGCATGTCCACGATCAAGCAGCGGGCCGATCTGCCCCTATCTCAACGCTGCTCAAGCCCATACCGTGCGTTTCTGCGACTGCCGGCCACTGTCCTGCTCCTTTTGCCTCCGGCGGTTTCTGGTTAATAATCTGAGCCCATTCCGTTCGAGTCGAAAAAAGGAGGAGCCCATGGAGACCACCACGCCCGTCGACAACGGCGTAAACGTTGAAGCTCTGCTCGAAGCCCGCGAGGCGCTGTCAGACGCCCCGGAAGCCGCCCAATTCCAGTGGCGAGCGACATGCGAGTGGGTAAGCGGCACGCACAGCCGATCCACCGTGGAGGGTTTCTTCGGGCTCGGCGAGGAGCACAGCCACAAGAGCAAGTTCACCTTCGACGCCGATCACCCCGAGGTGTTCGCCTCGGAGGACCACGGTGCCACGCCGGTCGAGCTGGTTCTCGCGGCCCTGGCCAGCTGTCTCACGGCCGGTGTCGCTTCGGTCGCCCAGATGCGGGACATCCAGCTGCGGTCCGTGACCGCGACCCTGGAAGGGGGAATGAACATTCAGGGCATCCTTGGCGCCGACAACGACGTGCGAAACGGCTTTGACGGCATCAAGGTCACATACGACATCGACGCGGACGCCACACCCGACGACATCCGGGCCGTGGTCGCGCAGTCACAGAAGCGTTCGGCCGTGTACGACGTGATCACGAATCCGACCAACGTCTCGGTCGAGGTCAACTAGGCGCGGACGCCGGATCCCGGGACCAACTCGCGTGCACACCACCAGCGTCGTCATCGGTGCGGGCCACGCCGGATTGGCCATGAGCCGCTGCCTCTCCGACCGCGCGATCGACCACGTGGTTCTCGAGCGAGGCGACGTGGCGAACTCGTGGAAGACCGAGCGGTGGGATTCGCTTCGGCTCCTCACTCCCAATTGGCAGAGCCGGCTTCCCGGCTTCGGCTACGAGGGCGAGGACCCCGATGGCTTCCGCAACATGGCTGAGACCATCGCATTCATCGAACGCTATGCGAAGGTGATCTCCGCGCCGGTGGAGACGCGCACTACAGTCACGTCGGTGCGGAGCGTGGACGGAGGCTACGAGGTGACGACCGACCGGGGTGCGTGGAGCGCGAGGACGGTGGTCATCGCCAGCGGCGCCTGCAACCTCCCGAACGTGCCCGCGCTCGCGGACTTGGTGCCGGCCGAGATCGCGACGCTCGCCGCCCTGGAGTACCGCAACCCCGACCAACTGGATGAAGGCGGTGTGATGGTCGTCGGCGCGTCGGCCACCGGGACCCAGATGGCCGCGGAGGTACAACGCTCCGGGCGGCCCGTCACGCTCTCCGTGGGTGAGCACGTGCGCGTCCCGCGGATCTATCGGGGTCTGGACATCAAGTGGTGGATGGACCGGTGCGGCGTGCTCGACGAGCATTACACCGAATACGACAACCTCGAACGCGTTCGGAACCTGCCCTCGCCCCAGCTCGCCGGGTCCGACGACCGCCGTACGGTTGACCTGAATTCACTGACGGACATCGGCGTGAAGCTCATCGGTCGTCTTGCCGGGATCAACGATGGCAACGCCCAGTTCTCGGGGTCTCTCCAGAACCAGTGCGTTCTGTCCGACCTCAAGATGAACCGCCTGCTCGACCGGATCGACGAATGGGCGACCGAGAACGGGCTCGACGAGACCGTCGAGTCGCCGCACCGCTTCGAGCCGACCAGGTTCGAGACGTCGCCCCCGCTCGGACTGAGCCTTGCGAGTGGCAAGATCCGGACGATCATATGGGCAACAGGGTTCCGACCCGACTACTCATGGCTCGATGTGCCGGTCTTGGACCGCAAGGGACGGATCCGACACGACGGCGGCGTAGCGGAAGCACCCGGCTTGTATCTGATGGGCATCCCGTTCCTGCGGCGGCGCAAATCCAGCCTCATCGACGGTGCCGGAGACGACGCTCGCGACCTGAGCGCTCACCTGGCGTCTTTTCTGGACGGACCGTCACGCAGCTGAGCAAGTCAGGAGCTCTTCAACATCAGCGCGTGAAGCGGCTTTCGGACGCACCGCTCATGACCACCGGCTCGCCCCGTACGGAAATCCCCCACACGCTCGCGGGTGGCTCTCCCGACAGAGGTGAGAATCGTTCTCAACTAGATTGAACCGCTCGCTTTCGCACCCCCGGGGAGACGGGAAGGACGCGGCGTGTGACGCACTGCACCGTACAGGACACCACCCTCGAATCACCGACGGAGGGACGAGTCGACGAGAGGCAGATACTCCTTGTCGGCAATCCAAACGTCGGCAAGAGCGTCCTGTTCCGGAACCTCACCCAAAGGTACGTCACCGTCTCGAACTACCCGGGCACGACGGTCGAGGTGGTTCGCGCCCGTGCGAGCTTCGACGGCCACACCACCAGCGTCATCGACACGCCGGGTCTCAACGATCTCGTGCCACGCAGCGAAGATGCGCGCGTCACGATAGACATCCTGCAGGAGAACCCGGACGCGACGGTCGTCCAGGTCGCCGACGCCAAGAACCTTCAGCGGGCGCTTCTGTTGACCCTGCAGCTCGTCGAGCTTCGGCGGCCGATGCTCCTCGTCCTCAACATGCTGGACGAGCTCGACGAGCGGGGAGGGCGGATCGACTCGACTCGGCTTGCGGAGATCCTGGGGATCCCGGTCGTGGAGACCGTGGCTCCGCAGGATCGCGGCACGGCGGAGCTGATCTCGGCGCTGGCCGAGGCGCGACCCTCCACGCTGAACGGGGGGCCGCACGGCACCGCACGGACGAACGGATCGGGACGAGCACGAGCGCGACCGGTCAGGCCGCTGCCGGTCGTGCCGCCCGAAGCCCACCTGGACTTGTACGAGGCGAACCGGCTTCGCCTGGAGCGGGCGAAGGAGATCCTCGCCGAGACCTATTCGATCTCCCCGCCGGCGAGGCCGTCCTTCAAGGTGCGACTCGGATTCTGGGCGATGCACCCCGTGAAAGGACTCTTCTTCCTCGCGGCGGTCCTGCTGGCGGTGTTCTGGTTCGTGGGCTTGTTCGGTGCGGGGTCGCTGGTCGACGTGCTCGAGGTAGGCGGCTTCAGCCAGCGTCTGAACCCGCTGGCCATCCAGGCTACCGACAAGGTGCTGCCCTTCCCTCACGAGCACGCGCGAGAGCTGATCGTGCAGCCGATCGCCCTTCCTCTCTCGCCGGCTCACGAGGTGCGAATCGGCATCCTGGAAAAGACGGCGATCACTCCGGACTACACGATGCCTCCGGACGCGGCCCTGAGCCCCATCCAGGGCGTGCTCCGCTTCCTGCATGACTTCCTGGTCGGGAAGTACGGGACGATCACGATGGCCCTCAGCTACGCCTTCGCGATCGTGCTGCCGATCGTCACCACCTTCTTTCTCGTCTTCAGCATGCTCGAGGACTCCGGGTACTTCCCGCGGCTGGCGATCATGCTAAACCGCAGCTTCCGCCGAATCGGCCTGAACGGGAAGGCCGTTCTGCCGATGATTCTCGGGCTGGGGTGCGCGACGATGGCCACGATGACGACGAGGATCCTGGAGACCCGAAAGGAGCGTCTGGTGACGACCATGCTCCTGGCGCTCGCCGTCCCCTGCTCGGCGCAGCTCGGCGTGCTCCTGGCCATGATGGCGACGCTCTCCCCGGTGGGTGCCGTCGCGTGGCTGGGCTTGGTTGCGGGCATCCTGCTGGCCGTGGGCTGGCTCAGCGCCCGTGTCTTCGGGGGCGAGACGAGCGAGTTCATACTGGAAATCCCTCCAATCCGCCGCCCCCAACTCTCGAACGTGTTCGTGAAGACGCTGAGTCGGCTGGAGTGGTACCTGAAGGAGGTGATCCCGATCTTCGTCGTGGGCACGGCGGTCCTCTTCCTCCTGGACAAGCTCCGGCTTCTGGATTGGATCTCGAGGGCGGGCGAGCCGCTGATCGCCGGCTGGCTGGGGCTGCCCGCCGAGATGTCCAACGCCTTCCTGGTGGGCTTCATGCGCCGGGACTTCGGCGCCGTCTACGTGCTCGACGCCGTGCAGGCCTCTCAGCCGCTTCTAACGCCGCTGCAGATCTTCGTCGCCATGGTGACGATCACCCTGTTCATGCCGTGCGTCGCGACTTTCCTGATGATCGCTCGAGAGCACAGCACGAAGACAGCGCTCCGGATGTCGGCGTTCATCTTCCCGTTCGCCTTTCTGGTGGGCGGGCTCGTCTACCGGCTCGGAAGATGGCTCCCCCTCTAGGCGCCGCGGAGCTACCGCCGACCGCGACGCCGGGTGCCCTGGTCACCTGCCCGATGTGCGGGTACGAGTTCGACCGGGATGACACCCTGTGCGGCCACGGCTGCCCACTCGGCTCTCTGTGTAACCTCGTCCGCTGCTCCAACTGCGGGTACGAGTTTCCGGATGCGCCGCGCCGGAGATCGTGGCTCCGGAAGCTCCTGTCGCGCTCGAAGAGGCCGGAGCGCCTACCCCCGGACGTGCGCGCGGTGAGCGAGCTCGCCCCCGGCGAGGCCGCCAGGGTGGTGTGCTTGGGAGAACGGAACGGCTCCCGCAGCGGCACGCTGTCGGTCTTCGGTCTCGTGCCCGGCGCCGAGGTCACGCTCATCCAGCGCCGGCCCGCCTGCGTCGTGAGGATCGGCGAGACCGAGCTCGCCCTCGATCCGGAGATCGCCGAAGATCTGCTCGTGAGACCCGCCGACTGAGTCTCCGTCCGCTCGGCCGTTCAGGTGGGAGTGGATCGGCGTCCGGTCCGGCCCTTGCCGACCCGTGTCAGTCCATCAAGGATGCGTAGGCGGCCGCGATCCGTGCGGCCACGCGCGCGTTGTCCTCCAGTAGCGCGAGGTTCACCGCCAACGTGCGCCCGGCACTCTCCGTGGCGAGGTGCCCCAGCAGGAACGGCGTCACCTCGTTTCCCCGGAGCCCCTTCTCCTCGGAGGCCCGGACGGCGGTCTTCACCAGCGATTCCACTTCCGCCGTATCCAGGGCCGATTCGGCGGGCGGAGGGTTGCAGAACAAGATCCCGCCCGGCAGGCCCAGCCGGCGCTGCCGCGCGATGAGCCTGGCCGCCTCCTCGGGGGAGTCCACCCGATGCTCCAACCCCAGGCCGCTCCTGCGCGCATAGAAGGCCGGGAAGCTGCCGGTGCCGTACCCCACGACCGGCACCCCCAGTGTCTCGAGAACCTCGAGTGTGAGAGACAGGTCCAGAACCGCCTTCGCGCCCGAGCAGACGACGGCGACCGGAGTGCGCCCGACCTCCGCCAGATCGGCCGAGATGTCCATGCTTCGCTCGCCCCCTCGATGCACGCCCCCGATCCCGCCGGTGGCCATCACGGCGATGCCGGCGCGGCCAGCCGCGAAGGCCGTGGCGGCCACGGTCGTGGCGCCCGCCGAACCCGATGCCGTCAGCGCGGCCAGGTCGCGCGTGGTCGCCTTGGCGACGTCCGCCCCCTCGGCCAGCGAGGCGACCTCCTCGGCAGACAACCCGATGACCACCGACCCTCGGAGCACCGCAACCATGGCGGGCACGGCACCTTCCTCTCGCACCGCAGCCTTCATCCGCTCCGCGGCCTCGAGGTTCCGTGGTGAGGGCAGACCGTGCGCGATCACGGTGGTCTCCAGTGCCACCACGGCGGCTCCAAGATCCAGAGCCTTCGCCACCTCCGGACGAACGTCGATCAAGTCCCGCTCCTTGTGAGGGCGCTCACCGCGACGCACAGCTAGTCCGCCCAATCCGCTCGAGCACGCTCGACGACGCGGTCGGCGGAGAGCACGGACAGGTTGCCGCCCCCTTCGAGTGCGAGGCTGGCGGCCGCGAGCCCCAGCTGGAGTGGATCACCCCGTTTCCGAGACAGGCCGAAGATGTAGCCGGCGACGAGGGCGTCGCCGGCACCGGTCACGTCGCTGAGCGGCCCGTGGGGCGCGATGGCCGGGACCATTTCGCATCGGTCTCCATCGGCCACGAAAACACCTTCGGAGCCGAGCGTGACGACCACCGCGCCGGGGCCCATCTCCAAGATCCGCTCGGCCGCCCCCGCAACCTGCTCTTCGCTGATCACCGCCGGCATCCTGCTGAGCGCACCCGCCTCGAGACGATCCGGGAAGAGCAGATCGATCCCGGAGAGCACCGGCCGCAACCGCTCCGATTTGGCCACCGACACCGGATCGGCCAACACCGTCGCGCCGATCGGCTTCGCTGCGAGGAGCGCGGAGAGAGCCTCGGCCGGAAGGTTGGCATCGATGAACCAGATCTCACGAGACGACAGAGCAGGGGCGAGGCCTGCGGCCCAGGTCGCGTCGGCCTGTTCGAAGATCTCCATGTCGGCCAGGCCGAACTCGAGACGACCGCTCGGGCCGAGCACGGCCGTGTATGCGCCCGTAGGGTGGCGCGCGGAGCGGATGACACCGGCGACATCCACGCCGGCATCACCCAGTCCACCCAGCAGGACGCGCCCCGCTTCGTCTTCCCCCACGATCGAGAAGAGAGCGACATCGCACCCGAGCCGGGCAAGGGCCTCAGCCACGTTGCGGGAGACGCCCCCCGGCTTGAGGGTGGAAACGACCGGATTCGACGAGCCGGGCCTGAGTGGTCCGGAGGTGAGGGCACGGCGATCCATGCTCGTGCCCCCAACGCACGCGATCGAGGAAGAACCCGGCGCTGACATGTCTCCCATCCTCTCGTGCGCGAGCCCGTCGGGCAACGGAGGGAGCCCTTCCCTCATCCGCGGCCCTGAGCCATCATTCGTCCCTTGCCCGGTCACGCCGAAGACTGCGATGTCCGGCATCCCCGGTTTTTTCCGCAAGTCACTGATAGAGGCCCACCGGTTGACCCGGCCACCGACCCGGCAACCGATTCGAGGCGAGCCCAGAGGAGACAGATTATGAAATTCGGTGACTTGGCGGGGCCAGGCGCCCACCGCCGCCGTCCGGCGTTGGCAGGGCTGGCCGGCGCGGCCTTTCTCTCCGTGGCCGTGCTGGGAGCGGCCTGCACGGATCGCTCAGCGGGAGATGGTGAGGAGGGCAGCGCCCCATCGGCCGGCGAGGCGGGGCCCGGCGAGCTGGACGCAACCACGCTCGTCGCCCGTTACGCCGCGCCGGTCGAGGGCCAGCCGGGCTCGGTGCCCCGCTACGATGACCTCGGAGCCTACCACAGGGAGATCACGACGAGCTC
>JAUVMT010000195.1 GCA_030600085.1 Gemmatimonadales bacterium
AGTCGACCACCTTGTCCACCCCGTCGGGGTTCAGGGATGGGACGAGCAGCACGACCGTGTTGGTGAGGATCGCTTGGACATCCGGCTCGCTGGACGTCGCAAGCCGGTAGGCGATGCGAAGTGGGACCTGCGTGCTGCCCACCTCCGTGGAGTGAACGGAGCAGGTGATGAGCACGATGCTCCGGCCGGTTCCAATGAGCTTCTCAAGGTGTCCCGGATCGCGTATCCGCCTCGGGTCCGCAAGCCGCAGTTGCGTCTCCCGGATCCCATCCAGCGACGCGAGGTTCATCGGGTCGCTGATCGTAAGCAGCACGAACGGCCGTCCCAACGTGGTCCGTCCCAGCGTGTCGATCCGGACCCGCTCGCTCCCGCTCGCGAGCTCGGCCAGGTAACCGGTGATCTCAGTCCAATCGGCGAGGCGGCGATCCGCACCAACCGTGTACCCGAGGTAGTCGGAGGGCGACCGCTGGGCCCATGCCTCCTCCAACGACCCGAGACTAAAGGCAGCTGCCATCGCGCCGAGAAGGAGCCTGGAGGCTCGCGAGCAGCTCATGCTCCCGCTCCGAGGAGTAAGGGCGGAAGCCCTCGAATCGACCGCAACGCGGCACCGACGACGACTGAGCGATCCGGCATTGCCCCTCTCCTTCCCGAACTCCTTCGGCACCTCTCGTGGGCGGTCCCCTAGATCGGAGGGCCTCGCCCGACCAGGCGGGGCAACCTAGCTCCGCCGACCTACCCTGCAAGACTTGGCTACTCTGGTTCGGCGGGCACTCTGGCCGATATCTTCGGGTCGCTTTCAGACCGTGCCTCGCGCCCAGGAGCACCAGAGTGGCAGCGATCTTCCCGACCGCATCGATCCACTACGCCGCAGCCGCCGGAGATCCGTCGCAGCTGCTCTCTCCTCCGTTCGACGTCATCAGCACGGAGGAGGCGCAGCACCTCCGAGACCTCAGCCCCTTCAACGCGGTCCGCCTCGTTCTGCCCGAGGGTGATCCTCCGGAACGATACCTCCTGGCTTCCAGCCGGATGAGCGAGTGGCTGGCTTCCAGTGTTCTAGCGCGCGCCGACCGGGACCAGGCGTATTCCTACAGTCAGGCGTTCTCATACCAGGGGCGCACTGTCGTTCGCCATGCCGTGCTGGCGGCCGTCGGGCTGGCCGGGTTCGAGACCGGCGAGGTCCTCCCGCACGAGCACACGCACCGCGGGCCGAAAGAGGACCGCCTGGCGCTGATGAAAGCATGCGAGGCCCAGCTCTCGCCGATCTTCTTCGTTGCCCGCGACTCCGAGCGGCAACTCCCCGAGCTACTCACGCGGGCAGGGTCAGCGGAGCCGATGCTGGAGGCGAAGACCGAGGACGGCATCGCGCATGCCGTTCGCGTTATTCCGGCCGAGCTTCAGAGGCGGATCCTGGGTGTCGTGGCTGACGACGACCTCCTGATCGCGGACGGACATCACCGCTATGAGACGGCCCTCGAGCTTTCCCGGCAGCTCCCGGACCGCGCCGGTGCTCGTCGCGTTCTCGCTGCCATCGTGAGCGAGCACGACGACGGACTGATCGTCCAGGCGACGCATCGGCGTCTGGGCGGGCTACCTCTCGACTGGCGTGCGGAGCTGGAGGATTCCTTCCAGATGGAGCCCGGCCCCGAGCAGCCGCAAGACCTCGCCGAGGAGGTGCGGAACATGGGCGGATCGGCGATCGGCGTCCTAATGAATCCGGGCCCGGCAACCGCGGCCAACCCTCCAGGGCTTATCCTGCAGCCGCGCCCAGGAGCAGCCGAGCGGGCCGGGCTGACGCCGGCCGAGGCCTCCCTCGCCTGCGTGCTTCTCGACCGGCTTGTCCTGCGCCGCTTTGCAGGCCGTGACACGGACAGCGCTTCCGCCGCCGGCCTCCTCTCGTACCACCAGGACCCCAGGGCCGCCTGCGCCGAGCCGGCGCCTGACGCCGCCGCCTTCCTGCTGCCGCCGGTCGCGATGGACAGCCTCTGGGAAGTCGTTCGCGAGGGAGGACGCCTGCCGCCCAAGTCGACCTACTTCGCGCCCAAGATGCCGTCCGGTCTCCTCTTCCGGCCGATCTGAGCGGCCCACCGACGCCGCATATCGATGGTCGCCCGGGCAGCTACTCGGCCGCGAAATCATCCAGGCTGATAATCTCCATCCCCGCAATCCGTCGAAGTGCCGTCTTGTGAGCGACATAGGCCTTGGCTCCCCCCAGAAGCGCCGTCGCCACCTGCATCGAGCGCTCCGGCGTCCCACCCAGCTTCGCCTGCACCTCCGCCGCCTGCCGTGCTACCGCCGCCGTAACCGGCAAGATCTCCAGCCCGGGATGTCCGTTCAGGTACTTGAACGCTCGCTCGGCCAGCTCATCCTCACCCTCTCGATACGGCTCCGTCATTAGCTGGTATATGGAGAGCGCCGACGTTTGAGCTCGAACCCGTCCGCCGCGAATGCTTGTGAACAATAGTCTTGTGAGGTCCACAGCCGGTGGCTGACCTATCAAATGATAGGCTATCACAAACGGATCGAGGTGTATCCTCCTGGCATCCTCGATGCGGCGGTGGAACGCGGCTCGCTTATTCACCCAATTCGGGCCAGACGTTCCTCCCGAGTGGGGCGAACAGGCCCTCCAGTTCAGCGACCAGATCCGCGGGCTCGCGTTCGAGCTCGAGGACGGAGTCGTCGCGGACGGTGACGAGGAGGCGGTCGCCCGCCTTCAGCGCCAGCGCGTCCCGTGCCTCGCGAGGCACGACGATTTGGTGCTTGCTGCTCATCTTCACGGACAGGGGCATGTGGCTATACTCCAGGCAAGCGGATGTCGGCTCCTCCGCAGGGCATGTGAAAGCTAAGCTTTACGGCTGCGCTTTACAAGAACGCGGCGAAGTCGGGAGCCAAGGTGGGCCGTTGCCCGGGGTTGGATCGTGCCGGTCGGAGGAGGCTGGCGGCAGTCGGGTGAATGGCTGCTAGACGCTCCAGATGACTGTATAGATGAACACGCCGTATAGGCAGAGAAGGAGGAAGCCTTCTGCACGATTCACCCTTCTGCCAGTATAGGCGAGCGGGATGAGAAGCGCACAGAAGAAAAGCGCTGGGACGACCTGCCGGACAACGACTTCGGGCGGCAGGCGGAGCGGACTAAGGAGGGCCGCGGTGCCCAGAACCAGGCCGAGGTTGAAGATGTTGGAGCCGATGATGTTTCCGATCGCGATGTCGCCCAGACCGCGTATCGCTGCGGCTACGGTCGAGGCAAGCTCCGGGATCGACGTCCCTAGCGCCACCATCGTCGCGCCTATCACCTCCTCTGGCACCTGAAAGACCCTGGCGATCGCCACCGCCGACACCACGAGCCAATGCGCGCCGATGAGGAGGGCGACGAGGCCGACGACGGTGCGCAACCACAGGAGCGCCACCGTCCGGTCCGGGCCGCTCCCGCTCGTCTCTCCAGACTCCGCCGCCCCGATGGGGGTTTCGCGCCCGGAAGTTCCCGAGTCGGGCTCCTCGCCCTCCCCTTCACCGAAGGCGACGCCGCTCTCCATCCGGAGCATGACGCCCAGGTAGATGACGAATCCGGCGATCAGCGCCAGCCCATCGAGCCGTCCGAGCGCGTCGTTCCAGGAGAGGAGCATGACGATGATCAGGACGAGGATCAGGAGCGGGCTCTCTCGGGCCAGGAGGCGTCGTTTCACGTCGATCGGTCTTAGCATCGCTCCGAGCCCAGCGATGAGGCCGACGTTGGCAACGGTCGAGCCCATGATGTTCCCGATCGCCAATCCCGGCTGGCCACGCAACGCCGCCAGGCTACTCACGAACAACTCGGGAGCCGACGTGCCGAACGCCACGACCGTGAGCCCGACGACCAGAGGGCTCACGCCCATTCTGGCAGCGACCCTGGAGGAGCCGGTGACGAGCCAATCCGCGCCGAACGTGATCGCGACCAGGCCGGCGAGAAAGAGGAGCGCGTCCGTCAAAGCTGTTGCGGAAAACCCGCGTCGAGCCCGAACGACACGGCGCGGCATGTGGAATGGTGTGGAACGGCCTCCGGCCAGACCGGCGGCTGGTCGGTCGGCGGCGCCGCAAGAAGGAGAGCAAGACGGATGCGCGCGTCCCGCGGCGAGGCGGCGCTGAAGAGCTGCCGCGAGCTCACCGTTGTCCTCCGCTCAGGAGTCCGACCGGGAAGGCTCTTGTAAGCCCTGAGGGGTCCCCTTTTGCGGGGCACCGTGAGCGGGACGAGACATCTGCGCCCCGGCTCCCTTCCTCGGCATCTCCTGCTTCGCCGTTTCTGCACCCATGTGCAGCCGACCCTCGACCCGTCCTCCTTCCTCGAGCTTCACGCGTCGGCTGCGTATATCGCCTTCCACGTGGCAGGAGGCCTGCAGCTCCACGCGGCTTTGCGCCGTGATCGTGCCGGCAACGCGTCCGGCAACGATGAGATCCTGCGTCTCGATATCGCCGGTTACGAAGCCGTCTTTCCCCACTACGACCGACTTCGCAGCTCTGATGATGCCCTCTACGCGTCCTTCGATCCGGACGACCCCGTCACTCGTGCAGTCGCCAACGACCTGCATTCCGGGGCCGATGATCGAGACGACATCGCTCAGATCTCGGCTTTCCGTTCTGTTCTCCTTCGCCATCGTCTGTCCTTTTCCCAATGCGGTTGCTTCTCAGGTTCCACCGGCCCTAGATCAACGTCAAGGTCGCCGATCTCAGGGACTCACCAGCTCCAGGGGGTCTATCATCCGGCCTCGCCGCCTTGCCTCGAAGTGCAGGTGGGGTCCCGTCGATTGTCCCGTGCTCCCGGAGAGCGCTATCACCTCGAGCACCTCGACGGAGTCACCCTCGGACACGAACGTCCAGGCGTTGTGACCGTATAGCGTGGA
>JAUVMT010000191.1 GCA_030600085.1 Gemmatimonadales bacterium
CGCCGGATCCGGAAGATCGGGGAACCGACGCGCTTCGGCCGTGGATGTCAACCAGCCGGGCAGCGTCTCGTAGATCGGGGTCACCCGGGCCAGATCTCTGGCGGCATCCGGGAAGCCGCCGAAGTGCCGGCCGTCGAGCTCGTAATCGAACGCCAGCCGAATCCGCTCGAAGCTGTCGAGTACGTCCAGCTTGGTGACCGCGAGTGCGGTGAGGCCGTTGACGCCGGCGGCATAACGCACCACCGCGCCGTCGAACCAGCCGGGCCGGCGCGGGCGGCCGGTGGTCGCCCCGAACTCGCCGCCCAGATCGCGGAGCCGATCGGCCTCGTCCCCCTCGAGCTCCGTCGGCAGGGGCCCGTTGCCGACGCGGGTCGTATACGCCTTGACGACGCCCAGGACCTCGTCGATCAACGTCGGTCCGATCCCCACACCTGAGGCCGCGCCTCCCGCGGTCGTCGATGAGGAGGTCACGTAGGGGTAGGTGCCGTGATCGATGTCCAGGAGCGCTCCCTGGGCGCCCTCCAGCAACACGCGTCCCGCTCCCGCGATGTCGGCCCGAATCTCCGAGCCGACATCCGTTTGCAGCTTCAGGATCTCGGGTGCGACCTGGCGCAGCGACTCCAGCACCTCCTCGGGCCGGACGCGCACGTCCGTCTCCAGCGAGGCCAGGATCGAATTGGCCGCCGCGGCCCCCTGCCGCACCACGTCGACGCAACGAGTCAGGTCGGCGAGATCGCCGACGCGAAGGCCGATGCGAGCGGCCTTGTCCCGGTACGCCGGACCGATCCCCCGGCCGGTGGTGCCGATCGCGTTCCCGCCGCGCGTCGACTCCTGCGCGGCATCGAGCTGCTTGTGGTAGGGAAGGAGGAGGTGCGCCCGGCTGCTGATCCCGATCCGGGCCTCCAGGTCGAGGCCACGGTCGATGAGCGCGTCACGCTCCTCGAGGAAGGTCCAGGGATCCAGCACGACGCCGTTGCCGAGCAGGCAACGGACATCCGGGTAGAGGACGCCCGAGGGGATGAGGTGGAGGATGAACTCCTCCTCGCCCACGCGGACGGTGTGGCCGGCGTTCGCGCCCCCCTGGTAGCGAGCCACGATCGTGGCCTGCTCGGCCAGGACGTCGATGATCTTTCCCTTCCCTTCATCTCCCCACTGCGCCCCGACCACGGCGACGCAGCGGGCGCCGTCACCGAACACGCTCACCTCCCGCCGCCGTTGCGGCCTCGGGTTCACCGGCGGTGCTCGCCGGCAGCAGCGCGGCCCGGGTCAGGGCCGCCCGCACCTTCTCGCGGACCTCGTCCGTCGGCGGACGCAGCGGCGGGCGCGGGACTCCGCCGCGGTAACCCAGCAGGTCCAGCGCGTGCTTGATGCCGGGCACTCCCGTCCCGCCCACCACGGCTCGGTTCAGCGGACCGAGCGTCTCCTGCGCCCTTCCGGCCTCCGCGGCCCGACCCGCCCGCCAAGCCTCCATCACCGCGCAGCTCTCGCCGGGCGCTATCAGAGCGACCGCCAGGATCCCGCCCGTCACTCCGAGCTCGAGTCCCGCGTACAGGTGCGATCCGCTTCCGACGAGCACCGACGCGCGATCGGCGCAGGCCTCGGTCAGCGCGCCGAGGTTCTTGAGATCTCCGGAGGAATCCTTGATGCCGACGATGTTGGGGTGCTCCACCAGCCGACCGACCAGATCAGGCAAGAGATCGACGGCCCCGAATTTCGGCACGTGGTACAGGATCACGGGCAGGGGCGAGCGCTCGGCCACCTCCAGGAAATGCTCCCGCAGGGCCTCCGGCGTCATCTGGGCCCGGAAATAGGAGGGCGGCCGCACCAGCGCCGCCTCCGCTCCTCGCTCGGCCACCATCTGGCAGGCGCTCACGGTGCCTCGGGTCGACTCCTGCCCGGTGCCGGCGACGAGGAAGACATCCGCCGGCAGGGCAGAGCGGCCGAGATCCACGAGTCGCGCCAGCTCCTGAAGCTCCAGTAGCGGCGCCTCTCCCGTGGAGCCTCCCACGACGACCCCCGCGATCGGATGCTCCGCCCACTTCCGCAGATTGGCCGTGAACGCCTCGGCGTCCAGGGCGAAGGTAGGCGGCTGAAACGGAGTGGTGACCGGGAGGAGTACGCCGTTCAGCATCGCGGCAACGTCAGCGCAGGCTCCCTCTCCCGATCACGCATCGCCCGGAAAGTAGTCGCGGGACACGAAGTCGGCGGCGTCCTTTGCCGGCGGCTCGCTCGTGGCGAGCGTCTGCAGGAAGAGCTCGAAGTCCGCCGGGTTGCTCGCGATCTGCTTCGCGGCCTCGTAGCCCACCGTACCTTCCGTAACCAGCCTCGTCAGGTGCTGGTCGAAGGTCTGCATGCCGTACGCATCTCCCTCCTGCATGAGGCGCATGATCGCCTGCTGGACCTCGCCCTGAAGGATGGCGTCTCCGACCGCGGCCGTTCCGACCAGCACCTCGACCGCGGGTATCCTGCCGCCGTCCAACCGACTGAGGAGCCTTTGCGAGATTATGGCGCGTAGGCTGTACGCCAGGCGGCGGCGGACGAGAGCGTCCTTGGATTCCGGAAACATCGCGAGGATATGCGTGATCGCCCCGACCGCCGTGTTGGAGTGCATCGTCGAGATCACGAGGTGGCCCGTCTCGCTCGCCTCGAAGGCCGTCTCGAAGGTCTCGACGTCCCTCATCTCACCGATGAGGATCACGTCCGGGTCCTGACGGAGGGCCGACCTCAGCCCGGTCCGAAACGACTCGGTGTCGTGCTCGATCTCACGCTGGGTGACGGTGCTCTGGATGTTCTCGTGCCAGTACTCGATCGGATCCTCGAGCGTGATGATGTGCCTCATCCGGTTCCGGTTGACCCAATCGATCATCGCCGCCTGCGTGGTGCTCTTCCCCTGGCCGGTGGGGCCCGATACCAGCACGAGCCCGTCGGGCTGGTCGGCGATATCGGCGAGGACTGCCGGCAGGCCCAGCTCGTCGAAACCGGGCACCTCCCAGGGGATCACACGCATCACGACCATGAAGGAGCCGCGCTGCCTGAGGATGTTGACGCGAAAGCGCGCGACGTCCGCCATCTCCCAGGCAAAGTCGTAGTCGGTGATCTCGTCGATCCTGTCCTTGAGGGCCTGGTCCGGGAGCAGCGTGAGCGCGATGCTCCGAACCTCCTCCTCCGTGAACGGCTCCTCGGAGAGCTTCACGAGGTCGGCCTTGATACGGGCTCGGAAGACGTCGCCCGCCTTGATGTGCAGGGTGGAGGCGCCCTTGTCGACGCCCGCTCGAATGAGAGTCTCCATCATGGGACGATCGCCTTTCCCGAGTGTCCTGGATGGCAGCGGGATCTCACGTCGTCAGTACCCGAGTCGCTTGTCGACCAGATTCTCGAGCGGGAGGCCCGCCAGGTAGTTGCCGATGTTTCGGATCATCAGCTCCGTCTGCCGGTCCCAGAACCGTTGGGACGTTCCGCCGATGTGCGGTGTGATAAGAACGTTGTCCAGTTCCCATAGCGGGCTGTCGGCAGGTAACGGCTCCTGGCGAAACACGTCGAGCCCGGCGCCGCGCAGCCGACCCGCCTTCAGCGCGGCAGCCAGCGCCTCTTCGTCAAGAATGCGCCCGCGCGCGACGTTGATCAAGACGGCGGAGCGGGGCATCAGGGCCAGCTCGCGCTCGCCGATCAGGCCCGTCGTCTCGGCGGTTTCCGGCACGGTAAGGACGACGTAATCGCTTTCGCGCAGCAGCTCCTTCAGGCCGCTGGCTCCCGAGATCCACTCCACCTCCTCGGGCCGTTCGCCCGCCGCGGGCTCGCTGCGGCGGAGAGCCCAAACCCTCATGCCCAGCGCGCGGGCGCGACGGCCGAGAGCGCGCCCGATGCCTCCATATCCCACGATTCCGACCACGGCACCCGCCAGCTCCGTCACGCCACCGCCCGGACCCACGATGGCCTCCCTGCGCCATTCCCTTGCCCGCATCCCGGCCACGGCTCCGTCGAGGCCGCGGGTGAAGTAGAGCATCATCGCCAACGCCTGATCGGCCATCGGCTCGGCGTAGATGCCGGCCGAGTTGGTGAGCAGGACCTCGCTTTCGAGCATCTCCGGAAAGAGGGAGCCTCCGATTCCCGCGGCCCCCGAATGGACCCACCGTAGCCGCCTCGCCTCCCGGAAGGCGTCGCGGGCGATCCCGAAGCCGAAGTAAACCGCCGCGTCGGCGATCCCCTCCAGGACGGGCTTGGGCGTCGCGGGCGGCCCGTCTCCCGTGGCGTCGATCTCGTGCTCGATGGTCCGAACCGTCCACTCGTCGCCCAGCGCCTCGCGGACCCGCGCGACGGAGTCGGCCGGCATCGACCAGTGCGGCTGGCTGGTGGAATACATCCAGATCAGGAGCTCAGGCATGGTCGGCCCTGGTGGCCTCCAGGGTAAGGCGGGGTCCGTTCGGTTGACCGGGATCGAGCTCGGATCATTCGAGCGAAAACGCGCGCACGCCCTCCGTCCCGGCGAGCCGCTTCAGGAGCCGGCGCTTGGCCTCTTCGGCGCCGGTGATCGTATACACGTACTCCGCCCCCTCGTCGCTCCGCTTCATGCTGAGAGGCTGAGCGCGGATACCGAGGTCAGCCAGGAGATCGGCGACGGGATCGGACGCGGCGGGAGGAGCGGAGAAGGCAACGCGGAGCGTGCGCTCGGCCCGCGCCCGCAGCACCCGGTCTTCGATCCGTCCGATCAAGAACAGCACGAGGAATACGAGGACGGTGGCGCCGATCGCTTCCACATAGGCGCCTATGCCCACCGTGATGCCGATCGCAGCGACGACCCAGAGCGTGGCCGCCGTGGTGAGCCCCAGCACGCTTCCCCGAGCCACCAGGATGGTGCCGGCGCCGATAAACCCGATTCCCGACACGATCTGGGCCGCGATCCGCCCCGGGTCGGACCGGACGAGCCCGTGAGTAGCGAATCCCGCGGTGGCTATGCCCAGCGACGCCTCGGTGAGGAGCGTGGCGCCG
>JAUVMT010000132.1 GCA_030600085.1 Gemmatimonadales bacterium
CATCTGGGAGCGTCAGTCTGACGGATCATGGCTGATTCTCCGCAACATCTGGAATTCTGATCTGCCGGCCGCCATGTAGCGAAGGGCCGTCCCGGCCCGCCAACGGACCGGGACGCACCTCGCGGACTCAGGAGGAGGGCGGCTTCAGGTAACGGTCGAGCCAGCCGAAGAATTCCCGGTGCCAGAGGAGTCCGTTCTGAGGGCTGAGGATCCAGTGCCCCTCCTCGGGGAAGTAGAGGAAGCGTCCGTCGATCCCCTGTGCCCTCAGCGCGGTGAAGGCCTGTATGCTCTCGGTCACCGGCACGCGGAAGTCCAGCTGGCCGCCGATAATGAGCATCGGAGTGTCCCAGTTCTGAACGAACCGGTGGGGTGAGAAGAGGTCGTAGCTCTCGGGCCTGGGGCTATCCCAGTACGGCCCGCCGAGATCGAACTCGGGGAAGAAGAGCTCCTCGGTCGCTCCGAACATGCTCTCCAGGTTGAAGACGCCCGCGTGGGAGACGAACGCCTTGAAGCGCCGCTCGTGGTTCCCGGCGAGCCAGAAGACGCTGTAGCCGCCGAAGCTCGCGCCCACGGCGCCCAGTCGGTCCCGATCCACGAAGGGCTCCGCAGAGACCTCGTCGATCGCGCTCAGGAGATCCCTCATCGCCTGGCCGCCCCAATCGCCCGAGATCTCCTCCTTCCAGGCCTGGCCGAAGCTGGGGACGCCGCGCCGGTTCGGGGCGACGATGATGTACCCGTTGGCGGCCATGAGCTGGAAGTTCCACCGGTAGGAGAAGAACTGGCTGACCGTGGACTGCGGCCCGCCCTGAGCGTAGAGAAGGGTGGGGTAGCGATGCTCGGGGTCGAAGCCGGGCGGGTAGATCACCCACGTGAGGATCCGCCCTCCGTCGGTCGCCGGAATCCACCTCTGCTCCACCCGCCCGAGCTCGAGCCGGTCGATGATCGGCGCGGTGAGGAAGGTGAGCCGGTCCGTCTCGCCGGTGCGCGCGTCCACGCGGTAGAGCTCGGCGGGCGCGGACATCGACACACGCTGTCCGATGAGGTAAGGCCCTCCGTCCCCCTCGGCGACCGAGAAGCCGTAGTAGTTGTGAGTGCCTCCGCTGATCTGGCGGATTTGGCCGGACTCCACCTCCGCCGCGAAGAGCTGGATCGTGCCCTCGGTTTCGCTCGTGAAGTAGATCGTGCGCGAGTCCGCCGACCAGGCCGGTCCGTGGGCGTCCTGATCGAATCCCTCGGACAGCTCGCGCTTCTCGGCCGTCTGGAGATCGAGGACGAAGAGCCGGTTCCGATCCGCCTCGTATCCGCCCCGCTCCATGCTAAGCCAGGCCAGCTGCCGTCCGTCGGGGGAGAAGGCCGGCTCGATGTCGTAGCCCATCATGCCCATCGTGAGGTTGAACGTCTCTCCTGTCTCGAGGTCATATACGTAGACCTCCGAGTTGGTGCTGCGGGCGAACTCGGCTCCGGTGACCTTCTTGCTCGTGTAGGCGATCCGGCTGCCGTCTGCGCCCCATGCGATCTGCTCGACGCCCCCGAACGGGTCGAGCGGCGTGTCGTAGGGCTCGTCCGGCATGAGGTCGACCGGCTCGCCGATCTCTCCGTCCAAGTACGCGGCGATGAACAGATGGCGGTAGCTGCCGTCTCGCCAATGATCCCAGTGCCGGAACATGAGGTCGTCGATGATCCGGACGTTTGCCTCGGGCAGGTCCGGATGAAGGTCCGCGGTCGTCGGATCCACCTCCACGTCCCGCGTGAACGACACGTGGCCGCCGCCCGGCGAGTAGAGGAAGTTGGAGATGCCGCCTTCGACGTCGGTGACCTGCCGCTTGCTCGAGCCGTCCGGGCGGATCTCCCACAGCTGGTTCGAGCCGCTCTCGTTCGAGAGGAAGCCGATCCACTCGCCGTCGGGCCGCCAGCGCGAGGCGCTCTCCCGGTGCGGCGTGCCGGCCAAGAGCACGGGCTCTCCTCCGGCAACCGGGATCAGGTAAAGGTCCGAGTTACCCTTGTTCTCCTCCACGCTGTATCGCGTCCCGCCGAAGGCGATCATCCGCCCGTCCGGCGATACGCTGGGTGCGCCAACGCGCGGCAGGCCCCACAGCAACTCCGGACTGAGTACGTCCTGAGCCCGCAGGTCGGCCGTGCCGAGCAGAACGAGGGCGAGCATGGCCACGAAGGGCCCAACCCGTACTCGGGTGTTTGTCCTCAGGTTTGTCGGCGTACTGGAAGTCATTCTCGAGGTCATCATCGATTCTGCTCTCTTGGGCGTGGTATGGGATCCTTGGAATCTCCCGACGGCAGCCAGTATAGACCACTCCATCCATCTCGTCATCCTCCGCGGTGCGCCATAAGTTCGAGACGCTTCGCGGGACGTCAGACAGGTCGGGAGGCACGCTGAACAGAATCCTCGTTACCGGCGCTCTGGGACAGATCGGAGCCGAGCTCGTCGGCGCTCTTCGCGAGCGCTACGGGACAGAGAACGTCGTCGCATCGGACATCCGCGTCCCGCAGAAGGGGAACTCCGGCCCCTTCGAGTTCGTCGACGTCACGCGCCAGCGGCAGATCGACGTCGCCGTGCGGCGTCACGGCATCGACACCATCTACCACCTGGCCGCCATCCTCTCCGCCGTGGCCGAGGAGAAACCGCACGTGGCGTGGAACGTCAACATGGGCGGCCTCTACCGGACGTTGGAGGTGGCGCGCGCCAGCCGCTGCGCCGTCTTCGTGCCCAGCTCGATCGGCGCCTTCGGCCCGAACACGCCGCGTGAGGCGACGACCCAGGACACGGTGCAGCGGCCCACGACCATGTACGGCGTGGCGAAGGCAGCGGGCGAGCTTATCTGCGACTACTACCACACCCGCTTCGACGTCGACACCCGCGGCGTTCGCTATCCCGGCCTCGTCTCGCACGTGGCGCCACCGGGTGGAGGCACCACCGACTACGCGGTCGAGATCTTCTACGAGGCGATCAAGCACGGTCGCTACACCTGCTACCTGAAGCCTGGCACTCGCCTCGACATGATGTACATGCCCGACGCGATCAAGGCGGCGATGGACCTCATGGAGGCGGATCCGGACCGGCTGGTTCACCGCAACGCGTTCAACATCACGGCGATGAACTTCACGCCGGCGGAAGCGGCCGAGGCGATACGCCGGCATCTGCCGGAGTTCCGGATCGAGTACAAGGTGGATCCGGTGCGGCAGCGTATCGCCGACTCGTGGCCCTATTCGATCAGCGACGCCGCCGCGCGGGAGGAGTGGGGATGGAGCCCGGATTACGATCTGGAGACCATGACCGAGGAGATGCTGCTGAATCTTCGGCGGAAGCTGTCCGGGGAGGAAGCCGACGGCTAGACCTTCGCGGTCGTGGGAGCGCGGCTAGGCCGAGAAGTAGCGGGCCTCGGGGTGGTGAACGACGAGGGCGGCGGTCGAGATCTCCGGGACCAGAGCCCCGGCTTCCGTGAGCTCCATGCCCAATCGCTCCCGTGCCGGCAGAAGATCGAAGACGATCCGGTGCTGCCGGTGGTCGGGACAGGCGCCGTAACCCCAGGAATAGCGCAGCCCGCGGCCCGGCTCGATCCCGAGCTCTTCCCGAACCCGCCGGTGCAGGTACTCGGCGCCCGCCTCCGCCAGCCGGACCCCGAACCCGTGCAGATAGTATCCCTCCGAATAATCCCCGCCCTCCATGAGTCGCGATGATCGCTCGAGCAGGTCGTCGCCGACCGTGACGATTTGAAGGGCGATTACATCGCGGCCGCCTGCGTCGACACGGCCGCCGCCATCGCCTACGTCGCTACCGCCTGTGTCGACGGGCCTGAAGTAGTCGGCCAGGCATAGACGATCGCGGGCCTCCTGACGGGGAAAGTCGAAGCGCGCGAGCTCGCGGCCCGGATCGGTGGGATCGAAGAGAACCACCGCGTCGTCCGCCGAGCCCGCCGGGAAGAAGCCGTAGGCTGCCGTGGGCTGAACCCAGCCGCCCGCCAGCGCCTCCTGCTGGTAGCGCTCCAACCGGGGCTCGAACTGCCCGGTCACGAGCTCCTCCCATTCTTCGCCCTTCGCGTTCTTGGCGCCCCAGTGAAGCCGGTAGAGAGTGTTGAGATCGATCAGGGGAAAGAGCTCTCCCAGAGGAATCCGCTCCAGCACCTTCACCCCCCAAAACCCGGGCTTCGGAACCTCCACATCGGCCGACGGACCGCTCCGAGCACTCGTCGGCCGCAGCTTGGCGGCCTTCTCCTGCAGCTCCGCCCGCCGGCTGATCCCCTCGCGGACCTCGGCGTGACGATTCTGGATGAACGCCTCGCGACCCTCCCGGTCCGAGAGAGCGTCCATCGTGGCGAGGCCCGCGAACGCATCCTTGCAGTAGAACATGCCTGCCGGATACATCGTGTCGCGCTCCTCACCGACGAACGTGGCCTGGCGGACGAAGGAGGGGTTGATCGCGGCGCCTCCGACCAGCAGCGGGTACGCGAGGTCTCGGCTATACAGCTCCTGGGCGCACAGGGGCATCTGTTTCGATGTCGAGACGAGGAGCGCGGAGAGCCCGATCACGTCGGCGCCCATCTCCTCGGCCTTCTCGATGATCGTGTTCACCGGCACCTGCTTGCCCAGGTCGTGGACGGTATAGCCGTTGTTGCTCAGGATCGTGCCAACCAGGTTCTTGCCGATGTCGTGGACATCGCCGAAGACGGTGGCCAGCACGATCACTCCCTTCGTTTGCCCCTCGAGCTGGTCGAGATAGCTCTCCAGCTTCGTGACCGCTCGCTTCATGACCTCGGCCGATTGCAGGACGAAGGGGAGGATGAGCTCCCCCGAACCGAATTTGTCTCCGACCTCCTTCATGGCCGGCAGCAGGACCTGGTTGAGAACGTGGACGGCGGCGTCGTTGTCTCCGCCTCGATCCAGGATCGCCCGCTCCACGAGCTGCTGGATACCTTCCTTCTTCCGGTGGAGGATCATCCAGTGGATCGCGGCCTCCGGCGTCATGTCGGCCGTCGGATCGACCCTGGCCTCCTCCGTCGGGCTGCGGGCCTCGAAGTGGCCGATGAAGCGCTCGAGCGCATCCGGACGACGGTCGAAGATCAGGTCGTCCGACAGCTCTCGCTCCTCCTCGTCGACCTCGGCGTAGGGCGTGACGTGCGTGGCGTTGACGATCGCCATATCCATCCCCGCCTCGACGCAGTGGTGGAGAAAGACGGAGTTGAGGGCTCGTCGCGCGTGCGGCCGCAGGCCGAAGGAGACGTTCGACACGCCAAGGCTGGTGAACGTCCCCGGCAGCTCCTGCTTGATCCGGCGGATGCCCTCGATCGTCTCGATTGCCGAGGGGCGGAACTCCTCGTCACCGGTGGCCAGAGTGAAGGTGAGGGCGTCGAAGATCAGATCCTCGGGCTTCAGGGCGTACTCCTCGACGCAGATGTCGTGGATCCTCCTCGCCACCTCGAGCTTCCGGTCGGCGGTCTTGGCCATGCCGTCTTCGTCGATCGTCAGCGCGACGAGTGCGGCTCCGTGCTCGACGGCCAGCGGCGCGACCCGGTCGATGCGTTCCCTCCCGTTCTCCAGGTTGATGGAGTTGATGACGGCTCGTCCGGGGTAGGCTTTGAGGGCCTCCTCGACGACGTCGGCCTCGGTCGAGTCGATCATCAGCGGCGTTGGCACGCCCTGGGCGAGGAGCTTGACCAGCGTCCGCATCTGCTCGAGCTCGTCCGGGCGCTCCGTGAGGGCCACGCACACGTCCAGAATGTGGGCGCCTCCGTCCACCTGCTCGCGGGCCACCTCGAGAACCTCGTCGTAGCGATCCTCGAGAAGCAGCTCCTTCACCTTGCGAGACCCCTGCGAGTTGACCCGCTCGCCGATCAGCGTAGGGGCGGGGAGCTGCGCCAGATCGAACGCCGTCATCGCGCTGGCGGCACGCGGCGCATGGGTCACGCTTCGCACGAGGGGCTCCGCGCCCCAGACACGGTCCACGACCGCCGCCATGTGCTCCGGCGTCGTGCCGCAGCATCCTCCCACGATGGAAACCCCGATTCGGGTGACGAACTCGCCGTGGGCCTCGGCGAGCTCTTCCGGCGTCAGGCCGTAGACGGCCACGCCGCCCTCGTTGTGTGGGATGCCGGCGTTGGGGATGACGCTCACGGGCAGCATCGACCGCTCGCAGAGGTAGCGGATGGGCTGCCGCATGTGTTCCGGGCCGGTGGAGCAGTTGAGCCCGACCACGTCGACCCGCAGCGATTCCAGGATCGTGAGGGCCGCTTCGATGTCGGTGCCGAGAAGCATCCGGCCCGAGGTATCGAGCGTGATCTGCGCCTGGATCGGGCACGGCGCGTCCAGGGCCCGCAGGCCGCGCCGAATGCCGGAGACGGCGGCCTTCAGCTCCAGGATGTCCTGCGTGGTCTCGATAAGCAGAACGTCGACGCCCCCCTCGACGAGCCCTCGAGTTTGCTCCTCGAAGGCGTCCGCCAGCTCGTCGAAACCGACGGAGCCCAGCGTCGGGTCGGATGTGCTCGGCAGGTATCCCGAGGGTCCGATGCTGCCGGCGACAAAGCGCGGCCGCTCGGGAGTCGAGAAGTCGTCGGCGACCTCACGCGCCAGGCGGGCAGCTGTCCGGTTCATCTCCAAGATTCGGTCCTGAAGGCCGTACTCGGCGACGCTCAGGCGGTTGGCCCGGAAGGTATCGGTCTCGATGACGTCGCAACCCACCTCCAGGAAC
>JAUVMT010000122.1 GCA_030600085.1 Gemmatimonadales bacterium
AGGAGGGCGGCAACGAGGAGCAGGCCGCGACGTTCGCCAACATGGCGCTCCAGGCTTACGGTCAGGTGCCTCCGGACCAGATCGACCTCGATGCACTCTTCCACGTCGGGCTGCTGCACCTGCTCATGGGCGACAGCAACACCGCGACATCGATCGCGGAGAGCATCCTGGCGGACGACGATAGCCATCTCCTCGCGCTCCTCCTCGGGCGCCGGGCCGCCGTCGCGGCGGGGGATCAGACGGCCGCCCAGGGCTACTCCGAGCGGCTTCGAGCGGCGGAGGAGGCGGGCTTCTTCGACGAGGCCGGCCGGCCCGAGTACGAGGCACACCGAGAGCTCATCGAGCGCGAGGCGGGAGTGGCGCCCGCCGAGAGCTCGAACGGCGACGGCGACGCCTGATGAGGTTCCTTCCGACGATCGCCGCGATTGGCCTCGCCGCGTCCGGCTGCGGGGAGCCCGATACACGTATCGAGCGGCTTGACGGAAGCGACCTCTCCGTTCGCGCGATCGAGACCGAGATCCCCGAGATCATGGCCGGCGCGCGCCTGCCCGGCCTTCAGATCGCCGTCATCAACAACGGGCGGGTCGTCTACACGAAGGGTTTTGGGGTGAAGAGCACCGACACCCGGGAGCCGGTCGTTGATCGGACGGTGTTCGCGGCGCTCTCCTTCAGCAAGACTATCTTCGCCTACCTGGTCATGCAGCTCGCCGACGAGGGGCTCCTGGATCTGGATCGTTCGCTCGTAGCCTATCTACCGCAGCCACTGCCCGAGTACGAGTTCTACCGCGACCTGGAGGGAGACGAGCTCCACACGACCCTGACGGCCCGAATGGCGCTCAGTCACACGACGGGCCTGCCGAACTGGCGATGGTTCACGCCCGAAGGAACCCTGCAGTTCGTCTTCGAGCCTGGAGAGCGGTTCAGCTATTCGGGCGAGGGCATCTACCTCCTCCAGCTCGTCGTGGAGGAGATCGCCGGGGAGAGCGTCGAGGAGCTGGCGCGAGCCCGGATCTTCGAGCCCCTCGGCATGGAGCGGACGAGCTTCGTCTTCTTGCCGTCGTTCGAGGACGACTACGCGGTCGACCACGATCACTTCCTCGCTCCCATCGGCAAGGATAAACGGGACGAGGCGAACGCCGCCGGATCCGCGCAGACGACCGCCGAAGATTACGCGAAGTTCCTCGCCGCCGTCATGAGGGGGGAGGGGCTGTCGGCTGCGAGCCATGAGGAGTTGTTCACTCCGCAGGTTTCGATCGAGCACGTCCGGATGTTCGGACCCCTCTCCCGGGAGCGAATCGCCCCCGGCGACGTGTCGCAGGTGAGCTGGGGACTCGGTTGGGGGCTCGTTGAGTCCGAGCACGGACGCGCGCTCTTCCACACGGGCAACGACGAGGGCGCCGCGAACTACCACGTCGCGTTCCCCGACCGAGGCATATTGGTCGTCCTCCTGGGCAACTCCCAGACCCTGGAGTCGGCCGCGCCGGCGCTGACCGAGCTGCTGATCGGCGACCGGTACTCCCCGTACGGTTTTCTGGGATACGAGCCCTACGATTCGCCAGCGCATCGCCTGGTGGAGGCGATCGCTTCCTCCGGGCTCCCGGGCGGGCTCGAGTACTACGCTTCACTGACCGAGAAGGATGTAGGGTTGTGGTACGCGGACGAGTGGGACTTCCTCGACAGTGTAGGGCGGGAGCTCATCGGGTTGGAGCGGTACGAGGAGGCTGCGGACTTCTACCGCCACTTCTTGCCGCAGCACCCGGATCGGTTAGCCGGCTGGGACCACATGGCCACGGCCCACATCGCCAGGCGAGAGTTCGAATCCGCCCGGGAGGCGTACCGAGACGGGCTCGAGCGTTCGCCGCCGGGCTCGCCGCGGGAGCGCCACTTCCGCTGGAGGCTCGAGTGGATCGGGGGACTCTTGGATTCGCTGGCACTGCCGGCCGAGCTGCTGCGGGAGTACGCCGGAGACTACGGTGAGCGTCACGTCGAGATGAGGGACGGGGACCTCTACTACTACCGGGAGGGGGCGAACATCCAGAGCCCGCGGCGGCTGCACCCGATCTCCGAGAACACGTTCGTTCTGGAGGACGAGAATTCTTTCAAGCTGCGGTTCGAGCGGGGACCTGACGGCAGCGTGAACCGGATCACGGGGCTGTACCTGGACGGCCAGCAGGACGAGAGCCGGCGCAGCCCGGCTCCCTAGAAGGTCATTCCCACCGCCGGTCAGGCACCCAGATCGACCTTTCGCAGCCGGTTGGCGTTCGTGACCACCGTGATCGAGCTGAACGCCATAGCCGCTTCGGCGATCACCGGGTGGAGCAGCCCGAGGAAGGCGACCGGGATGGCCACCGTGTTGTAGAAGTAGGCCCAGAAGAGATTCTGCCGGATCTTCCGGAACGTAGCGCGAGAGAGGCGCACCGCGCGGACCGCGGCGGCCAGATGATCCTGCAGCAGCGCCATGTCGGCCGCCTCGATGGCGATATCGGTGCCGCTTCCGATCGCCAACCCCACGTCGGCCTGCTTGAGGGCCGGCGCATCGTTGATCCCGTCCCCGACCATCACGACGGTTCGGCCCTCGCTTTGCAGCTCTCGAATGACGTCCAGCTTCTGGTCCGGCAACAGGCTCGACCGCCACGAGGCGATCCCGAGTCGTGCCGCGACCGCCGCCGCCGTACGCTCGTTGTCCCCCGTGAGCATGATCGTCTCGAGGCCGAGCTTCCGAAGGGCCGCCAAGGCCTCAGCGGCACCCTCCTTGACCGGGTCGGCGAGGGCGACCAGCCCGGCGGCCACATCGTTCACCGCGACGAAGACTATCGTGCGGGCCTGCGATTCGAGCGCCTCGGCCTCTTCGGTCAGGGACGAGAGGTCGATCCCCTCCTCATCCATCAGTCGCTCGTTGCCGGCGATGACCGGCCGGCCGCCGACGGTGCCGTAGACCCCTCTTCCGGGTTCGACCCGGAAGTCCTTGACGTCCGGCCTAGATGCGGAAGCTACCGGCACCGCCGCGGCTATGGCCCGTGCCAGGGGGTGTTCCGAGAGCTCCTCGAGCGGAGCCAGGATCCCCAAGAGCTCCTCTTCGGTCCAGCCCGCCGCGGGCACGACGTCAGTGACGGCGGGCGCCCCTTCCGTGAGCGTCCCTGTCTTGTCGAACACCATGACATCGGCTTCCTGGAGCCGCTGGATCGCCGCTCCGTCCCGCACCAGCACGCCCTCTTCGGCGCCCAGGCCCGTCCCGACCATGAGCGCGGTCGGCGTGGCGAGGCCGAGCGCACAGGGGCAGGCGATCACGAGCACCGCCAGCGCCGCGAAGAAGGCGAGCGATATCCGCCCCATGCCGGGCTCCACCCACGGGAGGAAGCCGGACGCCGCCCCCGCCACGGAGTGGAAGAACTCGGGAAAGGCGAGCCAGGAGACGAGCGCGGCCGCGGCGATGGCCATGACGATAGGAACGAACACAGCGGTGACGCGATCCGCGAACTCCTGGATCGGCACCTTGCTGCCCTGGGCCTCCTCGACCGAGCGGATGACGGAGGCGAGGAAGGTGTTCTCGCCGACGCCGGTCGCCCGCACGCGAAGCGCGCCTTCGAGGTTCACCGTCGCCCCCACGACGGCCCCGCCCGGGCCCTTCTCGACCGGCATCGACTCACCCGTGACCAGTGACTCGTCCACCGCGCTGCGTCCGTCGACCACCACGCCGTCCGTCGGGACCTTCTCTCCCGGCCGCACGATCATCACGTCGCCGACCCGGACGTCCGCGATCGGGACCTCGACCTCGACCTCGTCGCGAAGCACCCGGGCCGTACGGGCTTCCAGCGAAAGCAGCCGCTGGATGGCGGCCGAGCTGCGGCCCCGCGCCTTGGCCTCGATGAACCGGCCCGTGAGGTGGATCGCCATGATCATCGCGCCGACGCCCGCGTAGTTCATCAACATCGGCGCTGCTCCGAGATCGTGGAGGAGTGCCACGACCCCGGTTACGAGCGCCCCCCCGCTTCCGAGCGCGATGAGGACATCCATGTTCGGCGCCCAGTGGCGAAGCGACATGGAGGCACTGCGCATCGTAGCCGCGCCCGGAATCGTCAGGACGGCGGCGGCGATCAGGGTCATCCCGAGATCGAAGGCGAGCGGGCTCGGCCACTTCACCCCGAGGAACATCTCGGGGATCATCCAGATCATGGCAGGGACCGTGAGGAGCCACGCGAGCCGCATCCGCTGGAGGGCCCGTTCGAGATAGCGCTCCGCCCGGGCGAGCCGCTCTCGCTCCATCGCCCCCGGCTCCGCGCCCGCCTCCGGTGGTCGAAGCAGCGTGTAGCCGACGTCTTCCACGGCCTTTTGGAGCTCGCTCACGCTTGCCAGCGCGGGCTCGTATCGTACCGTCGCGGTTTCCGCCGGAAGGCTCACCGAGGCCTCGACGCCATCGAGCTTGTTCAGGGCGCGCTCGACGGCGGCACTGCAGCCCGCGCAGTGCATTCCCTCCACGGGGAACACATTCCGTCGGCTGCGGCCCTCCTCGGCCACCTCTGCGTTCACTGTCGCGGTGCTCTCGCTCATCTGGTCGGCGCCCCGTGCGTCGTGTCGGTCGGATCGGCTTCTTCAGTATACACCGCCGGGATCCTAGAGCGCCTGGAAATCCTTGTCCGCGATGGACTCCCGTCCGTGGTGGACTCCCGCCGGTTCGATTAGACTTCAGCCCATGTTCAAGAAGCTGAAGCAGGCGCTGGACGATGCGCTCGGCAGCGTGGAGCAGCGCTTCGGAGGCACCTCCGAGGAGGATGTCGAGCGGCTGATCCACGCGATGCGCGAGGAGCTCGTCGAAGCGAAGACCCGGCTGCCCGAGCTGGAGCGTCAGGTCACGGGGATCGAGGCGCGCCGTGTCGCCGAGCTGAAGCGGGCGGAGGATGCGGTGCGCCGGGCCGACCAGGCGAACACGATCGGTGACGTGGAGACGGTCGAGGTCGCGGTCCGGTTCGCGGAGCAGCACAAATCCCGGGCCGAGATGCTCCTGCAGCAGCGGGAGGCGGCCGAGGCCGAGCTGCAGCTCAAGCGGGTCGAGATCGAGGAAATGACCCGGCAGCTCAAGAGTGCCCGCACCCAGAAGGACGTGCTCCTGATGCGTGCACGGCGGGCGAAGACGAGCCAGCGGCTAGACGGAGCCTCGGGAGGTGCCGCGGGCGCCTTCGACCGCGTGGAAGAGAGCCTGACGCGCGATGAGGATCTGGCGGCGGCGCGCGACGAGGTGGAGCGCGACCTCGGAGGGGATGACCCGGAGCTCGAGGCGGAGTTCGACGATCTCGGCACTCGTCGCTACGAGTTCGAGGGCGACGAGCTGCTGGAGAAGCTGAAGCGCAAGATGGAGGATGACAGGGAGTAGATTCAGACCTCGCCGGTCTCGATCCCCGAGGCGGGATCCACAGGCTCCGGCGGTGCCTCCAGGCCGTGTCGCCGCTCCTCCTCGATGGCCTCATCCAGTCCCTCACCAGGCGGCACGAAGAACGGCTCCCACTTCTCCTTCGGCGAACGCGGCGTAAGAAGGCTCACCGCGACCATCAGTCCGGTGGAGACCAGTACCCCCGGAATCACGATGTAGTCGCTGCTCGCGAAGTCGAAATCGGTGCCTCCGAGGGTGAGCGAAAAGTCCACTCCCAAACGGCTCAGGACCGCGATCCCGAGCAGCGTGACCAGGCCTCCGGCCAGGCACGCCACGCCTCCGGCGACGGTGACACGTCTCCAGAGGAAGGCCGCCAGGAGCGCGGGGGTCAGGCTGGCTCCCACCAGCGAGTAGGCGTACAGGGCCATCGCCAGGATCGTGTCGAACTGCGTGATGAGCAGCAGGGCGAGGACTCCGAAGGCGGCGATGGAGAGCCGCTGCACGAGCAGCATTCGCGGCTCGGAGGCTTCGGGGTCGACGAAGCGCTGGTACAGATCGCGGCTGACGTTCGTCGACGGGACGAGAAGGAATGTGTTGCCCGTCGAGAGCACGATCGCGACCGCGGCGGCGAGCAGGATCGCGGCGCCGGCCAGGGGCAAGCCATGCCGGGCGATGTAGAGGATGATCGTCTCCGAGCCCGCTCGACCGACGATCGACGTGGACTCCATCAGATCCGGAAACGCGGCGCGGCCCACGATCGCGAGCAGCGCGATAGCGACCTCGATAATGACGATGCCGATCACCATCCCCACGACCGCCTTCCGTGCCGCGCTCTCGTTCTTGGCGGAGAAAAACTTCTGATACATGCCGCTCTCGCCGAGGATCAGCAGGAAGGTGGGTGCGGCCACCCCGAACACCCAGAGCACGTTGTGCCCGCCCAGCGGCTCCAGGTGCTGGGCCGGCAGGGCGCTGGTCACGGCGCCGACGCCGCCGAGCTCGAACACCATGTAGGGCAGGGCGAAGAGGACGCCCAGCGTGATGATGATCCCGTTGAACACGTCTACCGTCACGATCGATACCATCCCCGCCGCCCCGGTGAACAGCACGATCACGATGGCAGTGATGTACATGCCCGTTTCCGGACTGATCGCGCCGTCGGAGACGATGCTCAGAATCCAGCCGCCTCCTCGAAACTGGTAGGCTGCGATCGTCACGTACGCGAGGATGATCGCGATCGTCCCCAGGACCCGCGCCATCGCGTTGTAGCGCTTCTCCAGGAGATCAGGGACGGTGTACTCGGCGATTCGGCGAACCCGGGCGGCGAGGAAGAACGCGACGATGAGGCCCAGCCAGCCTCCCAAGCTGAACCAGAGCTCCGCGATCCCGGTCCGGTAGGCCAGACCGGCGCCTCCGAACAGGGATCCCGAGCCGATCCACGTGCAGACGAGCGTGCCGACGAGAAGCGGCACCGGCACCGCCCGCCCCGCGACCATGAAGTCGTCGTGACTCTTCACGCCTCTCGATCTCCAGAGGCTGACGCCCAGGAGAATCATGGGGTAGAGGATCACTACGGCCAGCAGCAGGTTCATCCGGCGCCTCCCGCCCGGTTCACGTGAAGTTCACCGAATCAACGGTCTCGAAGCCGACGCCGC
>JAUVMT010000271.1 GCA_030600085.1 Gemmatimonadales bacterium
CCCTTCGAACTCGGCCTGCGCGAACGCCAGGTCCGCCTCGGCTCGCCGCACCCGGAGCTCGTACTCCGCGGGAGCGATCTGGACCAGCATCTGTCCCTTCGAGACCCGTGCGCCCTCCTGGACGGGCACGGAGATCACGGGTCCTGACACCTCTGCTTGCAGTGGCGCCGATCGCACCGGTGCCGCCCGACCCTGCGCCTCTACCCAGAGGACGAAGGTATCTCGCCGGACCATCGATCCTTCCACCGGCAACGCGATTTCCGTAGGGAACGCTTCGACGGCGGAAGCGCCGAGCGCCTCGTTCAGCGAATCGGTGGACGCAGCACCATCGACCGCTCCGTCGCTGGCCCCCGCTTCGTTGAGACGCCACAGCACGCCTGCCAGGAGAACCAGTGGTACTCCGACAACGAGTAGCGTTACGAGATGTCGGGGTTTCATCGCGTGTCGCTCTTAGTGTACCGTCTCAGAAGTCACGCTGTCATTTGGGGGCCGATTCATTCTGAGATGATACACTCGCCTTCAGACGTGGAGGATCGAGCTCGCCTGGCACGCGCGTGCGACTCGCTCTCGGATCACCCTGTAGACAGCCGTCCTCCGGTTCGCGTTGCCCTCGAGAGACCGTCCCGCGATCGCATCCGACCTCTCCGGAAGAGCAGGTAGGCCAGACAGCCCAAGAGGAAGGTCCAAGGCAGCTGCAGGCTCGCGTCTCGCGCCTCGACCTGCCAGGCGCCTCTCGCGGATCGTTCTTCTTTCCGCACTGCAAGATAGAACGGTGTCCGAAGCGTAGACCAGCGGGTGTCGACAGGTCGTTGATAGGAGGACGCGTCGGCAGTCTCGCGGATCTCCGGGCTCCCGCCGATCGGCACGCCGAAGAGGCCGCCAAGAAAGGAGACCGTGAGGATCACAGGCCAGATCCAGCGCGCGGCAGTTACCGGTCCAGCATTCGCGCTTCCGGCGCCCGAGAGCCGTCGCGCGTCCGCGATCATCCAGACGAGGATCAAGGCGGCGAGTACGGAGAGGGAGATTCCTGCGGCATCGATCCAGCTCATGGTGTTCGCTCCTTTCGGGGTCGCCAGGCGACCAGGGTCGGGTATGGGCGCTCGTGGAGGGCGTAGATGAGCCCGTCGGCGTAGACGGCGTGACGTGGCCGGATCGGCAGGCGTAGGCTCTCCAGGTACGAGCCGTCGGCCACGGAATAGACATCCATGACCTGATGGCGGTCGGACGAGTTGCCGCCGAAGAAGACATAGATCCGGCCGCGAGAGAGCGAGACGGCCTCGGCCGCGAAGCTCACACCGGTGAGCCAGGAGACGCGCTCTCTGCGACCGAGACTGAATCGACCCCTCTGAGCGACTCGGGGGAATTCCACGTGTTCGACGTACCGGCCCCGATATCCGAGCCAGCCCGTGGTAAGAAAGGCGAAGAAGCCGTCGCCCAGCCCGTAGGCGCCGACCCATCCGCCGTCCACCGGATCGTGGCCGACGACCAGTTGGGAGGCTAGTGGATGCAGTCGCTCATGTTCCGGAGATGGAAGGGAAACGCGTTCGAGGACCTCGCCGCTGGGCGACAGCCGAACGATCGGCCGCTCGGCCTCGAACGTCAGGAGGATCACCCCGCCGTCCTCTTCAGGAACGATTCCATCCGCGGTCCGTCCCACGGCCGAGAGCGGAATCCGGCCGTCGGAGGCCCCGTGCTTGCCGATTATGGCGACGCGGCCGTTCGCGACATCCAACACCCAGGTTCTCCCCTGGCGATCCATCTTGATGTCGCGGGGATGAGCGAACTCGTCGGGTCCTCTGCCCTTGCTGCCGAAGCTCCAGAGAAGATGCCCACGATTGTCGAACCGAAGGACGCGACCCGCCTCGCGGTCGAGGACCGACACGCCAGCATCGTCCGCGGCAAGTAGGGTCGGCAGATGGAGCAGCGTGTCCTTGGGGCCACCCACGACGAACGCAGTGTCCCACGAGACGACCGCCCAACGACGGACTCCGGACTCGGCGCGTAGGCCCGGATCGGCGTCCTCCCGGTCGGGGACGCAACCGTTCGACAGGCACAGCGCTGCCAGGGCGACGCCGCACCTCATCGGTATTCTCGCTGCCTTCATCCCGCCGCCCCGGCGACGCGTCGAGCGTATTGCTCGATGAGTCGGCCGGCCTCCCGCTGCACGCTCGCGTCCGACACCGGCGGAAGGATCAGCAGAGGCCGGCCCGCCGCGTCCAGTAGGACGCTTGTCGGCGTCCGGCTCTGTCCCGCCCTGGCGAGCAGCCGTTCAGCGACGTGACCGAGGTCGTATCGCACGGGAAACGTCGGCCGGAGCTCCCCGAGAATCGAGTCTCGAGCTGAGGGCGTGGGCGGGAAGCCGATCCCGACCCCGAGCACATCCACATGGCCTCGCTCGGCCAGGCCGTTCCAATGCTCGACAAGTCCCCCGTACCGGCGACAGTCCTCCGGCTGAAACAGCAACACCAGCGTCGGGCCTTCGACGCCATCGATGGCGGCATGGGGAGCCGAGAGGGCGCGATACTCGCCGAGGCGCACCGCCGACAGGGCCGTGAGGAGCGCGGCTGCCGAGAACAGCAGACGCGCTCCCCTAGGGCGAGGGCCGCTCAGCTGCAGCGCCTGGGCTCCCAGCCGTTATAGTCCTGGCCCCACACACACCCGTCGCCCGGCTCTTCCAGCCGCGGGTCGCTACCTCCGCCGCCCGACCCGGCCGCGGAGAAGTACTTGTACGTGGTCGTGCACTGTTTGTAGAAGAGCATGTCCACGCAGGACTCGTTCTCCCAGCACACCTTGCCAGTGTTCGAGCCGTTACAGGTCGCCGCCGCC
>JAUVMT010000179.1 GCA_030600085.1 Gemmatimonadales bacterium
GACGTCAGCCGCCGCCGACCAGAGAACGGTACGAAGAAGCCGCAGCGATTGGCCGACACGGCATTCATGGTCGAGCGTCAGCTCAACCCCTTCGGAGGACCGAGGATCTCGGCGTAAATGATCGCCCGCTCCAGCTCCGACAAACCCTCAAGCTTCTTCAAGCCGCGGGAGGTTGACCGTGGGGTTGCCGCCGGAGGCGCCGCCCCGAGGACCTCGGCGCCCGGCGTGGCAGCTTCAGCCCGGCGCGCGCGCACGGAAACGGGAGACTCCGAGGAGCCCGCCCTGCGGCGCGCGGCCGCCTCGGCGAGTCCGGCGATCTCCGCCAGATCGGAACTCCGCGCGCGCTGGCTGACGCGGCCCGCCTCGGCGGCTCGTTGGGCTTCCATCTGCCGCGCCAACTCGGCCCGACGTTGAGCTTCCGCACCGGGCCGCGTCGGAGGCGGCGGCTCCTGCCCGGCGTCCTGCTCGGGCCGCGGCTTCTGCTGCTCGGTCCTCTGCTCGGGCCGCTGCAGCCCGAAACCCTCGAGCACTTCGCCGATCGCCTCGTCCCAGTCGACCGCCTTCTCCTCGCCGCGCTCTTCCGTGTCGCCGCGCCCCTCCGCGTCGCCTCCCGGCAGGCGGGACTGCCGTTGCTTCTTCCTGGCGCCTCGCGAGAACACCCAGATCACGATGACCATCATCAGGATCTCGAAGAAGCCGTCCATCGCCTAACCCTCGCTCGCCGCGGCGCCCGCCGCCTCGAGGAACACACCTATGCCGTTCGTCGCGGATCCCATGTGACCGGGCTCGAGCACTCCTACGTATCCTGATCCGAACTCTCGTCCGCGCCCGCGATGGAGTTCCGCATCTGCGTGTCACTGGCGATGTTACGGTACTTCATATAATCCATGACGCCAAGGTTGCCGCTCTCGAAGGCTTTCGCGATCGCCCGTGGGACTTCCGCCTGGGCACGGACCACCTCGGCTCGCATCTCCTCGACCAGGGCCTTGTTCTCCTGCTCCGTGGCGACGGCCATCGCGCGCCGCTCCTCGGCCTTCGCCTGGGCGATGCGCTTGTCCGCCTCGGCCTGGTCGGTCTGAAGCTCGGCTCCGATGTTCTTGCCGACGTCCACATCGGCGATGTCGATGGAGAGGATCTCGAACGCCGTTCCGCTGTCGAGACCCTTGGCGAGCACCGTCTTCGAGATGGCGTCCGGGTTCTCGAGCACCTTTGCGTGGGAGATGGCGGAGCCGATCGTGCTGACGATCCCCTCTCCCACCCGGGCGAGGATGGTCTCCTCACCCGCGCCTCCGACCAGCCGGTTGATGTTCGCCCGGACCGTCACGCGCGCGATGGCGATGAGCTGAATGCCGTCCTGAGCCATCGCGGCCACCTTTGGCGTCTGGATGACCTTCGGGTTCACCGAGACCTGGACGGCGTCGAGGACGTCGCGTCCGGCGAGGTCGATCGCCGCGGCCTGCTTGAAGGGGAGCTCGATGTTGGCCTTGTCGGCCGAGATCAGCGAAAGCACCACCCGGTGCACATCGCCGCCGGCCAGGAAGTGTGCCTCGAGCTCGTCGATGTTGAGCTTGAGTCCGGCCTTGGTCGCGCTGATGAGTGGCAGGATGATCGAACGTGGGGCGACCTTTCGGAAGCGCATGCCGACGAGATTCGACAGCTTGACCTTTACGCCCGACGCGTAGGCCGTGATCCACAGCCCGACCGGGACGGCCCAGAACAGGAGAAGGACGAAAAACGCTCCGAACGCAATGAGTAGCGCGGTGCCGACCGCTATGCCTTCCATATATGCCTCGTTTCGGTGTCGGTTCTACTCGGTGTCGGTTCTACTCGGTGTCGGTTCTACGTGGTCGCTTGGCCGGCCCGGAGCCTCGGCGTCGGGATCGGCCGTCTCTTCGGCCGGAGCCTCGGCGTCGGGATCGGCCGTCTCTTCGGCCGGCACCTCCCTCACGACGTGGCGGTAGCTCTCGGCATGCAGCACCACGATCCTGCTGCCCTCCTCGATCCAGGGACCCTCGGTGACGACGTCCAACCTCTCGTCATCGATGATCGCGGTTCCCGAGGGCCTGAGATCCGTCGCCGCGACGCCGATCATCCCGACCAGTTCCTCTCGCTCCGGCGCGGACAGGTACCCGGTGTCCCTGCTCGTCTCGCTCTTGAGGAGAACGCCGGAAAGCGAACGGCTGTGTGGGAGGTGGCGGAACAGCACGAAAGCGAGGACCGCCACGAGAACGATCGAAAGCCCGATGATGCCTGCCGTATTCACGAGATCCACCGTGGTTGGAAACCGCCCCAGCATGCTCATATATACAGAGCCCAGGACGGCAACGATTCCCAGCGCGCCCGCGACCCCGAAGCCCGGGACCACGAACGCCTCGACGACTAGCAAAACGATCCCGCCCCCGAGGAGCAGGAGCTCCTCGATACCGGCCAGGTTCACGAGCAGCCGGGCGCCGAAGAACGCGGCCAGGCAGCCCAGGCCGACCGCCCCGGCCATGCCGAAGGTGGGCGTCCGGATCTCGATCAGGAGCCCGAGGAACCCGAGGCTGAGCAGTAGCGGGGCGACGGCCGGGTTCGTCAGGAAGCGGACGATCCGCTCCGCCCAGTTGGGGGCCGTGTCGACGGTGTAGGCGCCGGCGAGGCCGACCATCGCGAGTAGCGCAGGATAATCCTCGACCTCGCCGGTCGCCACGCCGAGCTCGAGGGCCTCCTCCGTGGTGAGCGTCAGCAGCTTGCCGGCTTCCACCACACCCTCCACCTCGACCTCCTCGTCCACCATCGCCTCCGCAACCCGCGGATCGAAGCCCCGCTCCTCGGCGAGGGCCCGGAACTCGGACCGCATCGCGCTCACCATCTTCTCGGACGCCTTCTTGCCCTCTCCCATCACGGGGGTCGCCGCCCCGATCGTCGAGCCCGGTCGCATGTAGAGGCCTTCGGCCGAGAGGGCGATCATCGCGCCGGCCGAGAGGGCTCGCCTGTTCACGTATGCGTAGACCGGAATCCCCGCGTCCCGGACCGCGTCGATGATCTCCCAGGCCGCGTCCACGCGTCCACCGGGCGTGTCCAGATCCAGCACCGCCGCCGCGGCGCCCGCTTCCCTCGCCTCGCCCAGCGCACGCTCGATGTACGGGGCTATCCCCATCTCGATCGTCCCGGTGACCTGGATCCGGTAGATCTGCTGGTCGCTCTGGGGGGAAGAGCGGACGGCGGAGGCGAAGCCGAGCGCGAGGCCAACCGCTAGAAAAAGCGCCAAGGCCGCCGGACCTCCGGATCGAGAGGATCTGAGCGTCCACAGCTCGCGGTGCGTATTCATGATCGAAACAGACTCATCCTTTCAAGTTATCGCCAGCTCACTCGCCGGTGAACCTCGGAGGCCGCCGCTCGAGGAAGGAGGTGATCCCCTCCTCGAAGTCGTCGGTCGCCAGGCACTCCAGCGCTCCCTCCGTTTCCCGCCGGAGCACGTCCTCCAGGGATGACGTGGGAGCTTCCCGGAGCAGGCGCTTCAGGCGGCCGACGGCGAACGGCGCGTTGCCAGCGATCCGCTCGGCTTGGCCCATGGCTTCGTCCAGTAAGCTGTCTTCCGAGACGAGCCCTGTCACGAGGCCCGACGCCAGCGCCTCCTCTGCCGATACGTTCCTACCCGAGAGCATCCATTCCGTGGCGCGGCCCGCCCCGACCAGAAGCGGAAGAAGCCGTGTCGATCCCCCGGTCGCGAACAGGGCCCTCTGCACCTCCGGGAAAGAGAAGGTCGCGCTCTCCGCGGCGATCCGAATGTCGGCCGCCACGGCGAGCTCCGCTCCGAAGCCGACCGCGGCTCCGTTTACGGCCGCGATCACGACTTTCGGAAGCGAGACGATCGTCTCCGTGATCCTCTGAATCACCTCGATCGTGCCACGCTCCACCGCCGCCCCCCGTTCGAGCACGCGCTCGGCGATCCCCTTCAGGTCGATGCCGGCGCAGAAGGCTCGGCCCTCGCCGGTCAGGACGACCGCTCGGATCCCGTCGTCCTCGGCCGCCGCCTCCAGGTGCCGGAGGAGATCCTCGAACATATCGGCGCTGAACGCGTTAAGGACGCGCGGCCGGTTGAAGCGAAGGACGGCGACCGGCCCGGCGTCGGCGCGTATCAGGCGATCGGGAGCCAACGTCCTACCGTGGCGTCCCAGGAACCCGCGCGTAGATCCGGCTGAGCGGCGAGAAGCTGCTGCTTGGCGACGCGTTGCGACGGAGTGAGCGGAAAGTGTTCCACGAACTGTATGTAGCGGGGGATCTTGTATGCGGCCAGCTTACGGCGCGCGAACGCCAGCAGTTCCTCCGGAGAGACGGCCGAAGGCGAGTAGGCCGGGCGGAGCTGCACGTATGCCTTCACCTCCTCCCCCCGCTCCTCGTCCGGTACGGGAACGCACGCCGCCGCCCTGACGGCGGGATGATCCGAGAGCGCCGCCTCCACCTCGGCGGCCGCGATGTTCTCTCCTCCGCGCCGGATCATGTCCTTCAAGCGGCCGACGATCCGGTAGTAGCCTCGATCGTCCTCCACCACGAGATCTCCGGTCCGCGCCCAACCCGCCAGCCTCCAGCGGGCGGTTTCCTCCGGGAGCCCGAAATAGCCGAGCATCGTCTCCCCACCCCTGGTGACCAGCTCACCCTTCACGCCAGGAGGAACCGCCCCACCGTTTTCGTCCACCACCTGCGCCTCTCGCCCCGGGGCGGGCGCGCCCATCGCTCCGCTCCCGACGCTCTCGGCATCGGAGAAGGGGACGGAGAGCACGCACCCGAGCTCCGTGGACCCGTACACCTCTCGCCACGGACAGCCGTACCGCGCTTCGAGCCGAGCGTGATGCTGAGCCGGGATGCCGGAACAGAGAACCCGTCGCACCCGGTGCGCGCGCTCGATCTCGGGATCCTCGGGCTGCTTGAGCAGGAAGAGCGGCATCGTTCCGATGCAGTAGAAGAAGGTGGCCCCGTTCTGCTTCACGGAGCGCCAGAACGTGGAGGCGGAGAACCTCGGGAGGATGACCAGCGGCATCCCGGTGCTCAGACAGAGCACCAGGTTCCAGACCGGATCCATGTAGTAGAACGGCTGCGCGGTGAGCGCGACGTCGTCGGGCCCGAGACCGCAGATGTCGCGCGTCGCCTCGGCCAGCTCCAGCCAGTAGCCGTGGGTAAGGACGCACCCCTTCGGGAATCCGGTGGTTCCGGACGTGTACTGGATCGTCACGACACCGCC
>JAUVMT010000017.1 GCA_030600085.1 Gemmatimonadales bacterium
ACTTTCGCGGGGCTCCCAAGTCTAGCTTCGGGCCGGTCGATCTGGTAGGTGCGGAGTGCTACCCGGCGCACCTGGCAGCCAGCCAGCGAGGCCGAACGTCGTCTCATCTTCGCTGCGCACTTCCGCGCGGCTCACTCTTCTCGCCGGCGCGGGCTTCATGTATCATGGGACTCCTACGCTCCTACGAGAAACGTCTCCCAGCCACAGGAGGTCCCCGTGAGACACGTCAACCTTGCCGCACTCGGTTTCCTATTGCTGTTCGCGGCTCCCGCGTTCGCCCAGGACGCGACCGTGGTCGATTCCGACCACTACAAGGTCGAGTTCGAGAACGATCAGGTGCGGGTGCTTCGGATCACCTACGGTCCCGGCGAGAAGTCCGTCATGCATTGGCATCCTAATTCCGTAGCAGTGATTCTCGGCGACGGTCAGATGAGAATGCACATGCCGGACGGGACGACCGAGGATTTCGAGTCATCCCACGGGGACGCCGAATGGGCAGAGGCCGTGACACACCTTCCCGAGAACGTGCGCGACGAGTCTTTCGAGGTGATCCTGGTCGAGTTGAAGTCGCCGCCGGAAGAGGGGTGCATGTGATCTCGTAAGCTCCACGAGGTGGTCGTTGTCCATGAAGGGGATTCCACCACCAGGCGTGCCAAGAAGCTCCCGACAGATGGAGGACCGCTGCCGCACTTAGCTTGGATGTAACGGCGGCGGCAGCGGTCGATCCGGCTGACTGACAGGGGGCGCCATGAGCGAGACGCAGCAGCGTGTCTTCTATGAAGGCCTGGTCGCGGGCCTGATCGGCTACGTGACGGTCGCGCTGGTCCTCGGCATCGTGGATCTGGTGACCGGCCGTTCGGTCTTCTACACGGTTGCCACGTTGGGACAGGCCGTCTTCGGAGGAGCCGGGGGAGGCGAAGGGACCGTGACGCCCGCGGCGGTCTTCAGCTACAACGGGATCCACGTTCTGGCTTTCGTGGTGTTCGGCATCCTCGTGGCCTGGCTCGTGGTGGAGACAGAGCTCCATCCCTCGATCTGGTACGTGGCCTTCATGGTGCTTCTCGGCGCGTTCTTCCTGGCCACCGTACTCGCGGCCGGGGCGGGCGCCGCGTTGGGCGAGGCGCTGCCCTGGTGGAGCGTGGTGGTCGCCAACATCTGCGCCGCGCTGGCGATGGGCACGTACCTGCATCGCGCCCATCCCCGACTCCTCGAGCACGTCAGCCAGCACGGCGACCCCGAGTTCGAGAAGCCCTAGCCGAGCACCTCGTCCGGCCCACAGGTGGATGCAAGAGAGGCCCGGCTCAAAGCCGGGCCTCTCTCTTTAGTCTTCTCGATTCCTCTCAGGTCGCCCTGATCGTGCCGCGTGCCTCGAGCCGCCGAGGAAACCGCCGTACGACCGAGTGCCGCGGGTGTCTCCCGAGCGAGATCGGACGCCCGGAGGAGACCCCGCAAGCGAAGCGAAGAGGCTCCGAAGATCAGGCGTCCGTCCACTCGCGGAGCGGAGACACCCCGGTGCCGGGCCCTACAGCCGGAACCCTACGACGGCAGGCGCACGCTCAGCGTGAGGCGCGACCCTGCGCGCGGATCGAGCAGCGCCAGGTTTGCGATGCCGCCCGGCTGAAGCGCCTTGACGATCTCGTGATACTCCTCGACGGTGTTCACCGCCTGGCCGTTGATGTCCTGGATGATCAAGCCGGGCTGGATGCCGGACCGCCCGAGGGCTCCCGTCCGCGACACATCGGAGATAATGACACCGGACACGTTCTCGTCCAGCTCCAGGCCCGCGGCCCGGGCTTCCTCCAGGTCACGGACCGAGATGCCGAGGTGGTCGGCGGCGTCCGGAGGTGCCTCGACCGATGCCACGCGGGTTTCGGCGGGCCGTTTCTGGAGTTGCACCCGAATCTCGTGAGGCTCCTTGGTCGAGCGTCGCACGAGGCCGATCGTCACGGTCTCACCCGGCTCGAAAGCGCGGAGCTTCCGCTGAAGCTCGCTCACCGTGCGGATCTGATCGCCCTCGAGCGACACGATCACGTCGCCGCGCTCGAGGCCCGCGTCTCGCGCCGCGCTCTCCGCCGATCCGAGAGCTCCGAAGTCCTGGACCACAACGCCGGCGACCTCGTCGAGGTCATAAAACTCGGCGTCTTCGGCCGTGACGCTCGTCACGGAGACACCGAGGATCGCCCGGCGCACCTCACCGTACTGGATGAGGTCGTCCACGACTTCGCCCACCAGCTCGATGGGAACGGCGAAACCGTATCCCTGGTTGAAGCCGGTGGTGCTCGAGATCGCGGTGTTCATCCCGATCACCTCGCCACGCACGTTGACGAGCGGCCCTCCGGAGTTCCCCGGGTTGATCGCTGCATCGGTCTGGATGAAGTCCTCGATGGCGGCGTTGTTCGTGCGCGCCAGGATGTTGATGTTCCGACCCTTCGCGCTCACGATACCGGCCGTCACCGTCATCTCCAGCACCCGCCCCGCGCCGGCGGAGAAGCCGGGACTTCCGATCGCCAGGACCCACTCGCCCACGCGTGTTCCGCTGGACGAGCCGAACGGGATCGACGGCAGGTCGTCCGCATCGATCTTCAGCAAGGCCACGTCCGTGTCAGGGTCGCGGCCCACGAGCTGAACGTTCACGAACTCACGCCGATCGGCCAGCTCGACGCTGATCTCCTCCGCTCCCGAGACAACGTGGTTGTTCGTCACGATGTAGCCGTCGGAACTGACGATAAAGCCCGAGCCGCTTCCCTGTACGAGACCGGGGCCTTGCCGTGGCTGCCGGAAAAAGTCTCTGAACGGCTCCGGAAGCTGCGGAGCGTTCTGCGCCGTTCGAGCGTTTCGCGCCACTCGGATCGTCACGACCGCCGGCCCGATCCTCTCGACCACCGGTGCGAAGCCCTCTGACAGGCTCACATCTCCCAGCTGCTGGAGCTGTTCCTCGGAGGCGCCGAATTGGATCTCGGCCGAGCCGATGGCGAAGGTCTGCGGCGTCAGGTCGAGCTTCGCAGCGAACCCGAGCCCCAGGGCGAACGCGAGCAAAGCGACGAGAATCAGGTTGAGCTTGGTTCGAAGTGCGTCGTTCATATGCCTCTTCTTCTGTCCCCTCGGTTGTCGATATCGTCTACCCCGGATTTCGGTCCGCAGCCGGCGGTCGTCGGACGATCGCGTACCGCAACGTTTTGATACACGGGATTCGTCTCGAGTTGCATCGCTGGTCCCTTACCTATGCAACGAGCGATCTCCGGTGCACGTTCCGGGGGGCGTTGAGGATAAACAAAGAGGGACGACTCAGCGCCGCCCCTCTTTGCCGGGATGGGGGTGAGCAGCGAATGAGCAGCTACTCGTTCTCCTCCACGATCTCGTAATCGGCCTCCACGACCTCTTCGTCGCCCTCGGCCCCCTCCTCCTCCGGCTCGGAGGCGTCCTCGAAGCTCCCGTCGCCGGCGGCCTCGGCAGCTGCGCCGGCCTTTGCGTACATCTGCTGCGCCGCCGCCTGCACCGCCTGGTTGACGGTCTCCGTCGCCGCCTGGATGTCGGAGTGCTGGCCCTCCTTCAACGCCTTTCGCGCCTCCTCCAGGGCCTCGTCGATCTCCTTCGTCGCCGCCTCGTCGATCGCCTCCTTCCAGTCCTCCAGGTTCTTTTCCGTCTGGTAGACTAGAGAGTCCAGCTGGTTGCGGGCGTCAACCTCCTCACGGCGCTGCCGGTCCTCGTCGGAGTGCTCCTCGGCCTCCTTGACCATCCGTTCGATGTCGCCCTCAGAGAGACCCGATGAGGCCTCGATGCGGATCTTCTGCTCCTTTCCGGTCGCCTTGTCGAGCGCGCTCACGTGCAGGATTCCGTTCGCGTCGATGTCGAACGTGACCTCGATCTGGGGCACGCCGCGCGGGGCCGGCGGTACGCCGGTCAGCTGGAAGCGCCCGATGGTCTTGTTGTCCTGCGCCATCTTCCGCTCGCCCTGAAGCACGTGAATGTCCACCGTGCTCTGGTTGTCCTCGGCGGTCGAGAAGATCTCGCTCTTCTTCGTCGGGATGGTGGTGTTTCGGGTGATCAGCGTCGTCATGACGCCGCCCAACGTCTCGATCCCGAGCGACAGCGGAGTGACGTCGAGTAGCAGCACGTCCTTCACGTCGCCGGCCAGCACGCCGCCCTGGATCGCCGCCCCGATGCCCACGACCTCGTCCGGGTTGACGCCCTTGTGAGGCTCCTGACCGAAGAACTCGCGCACGACCTCCTGGACTTTCGGGATCCGGGTCGAGCCCCCGACGAGGATGACCTCGTCGATGCTCGAAGGCTCCAGCTTGGCGTCAGCGAGTGCGCGCTTCATCGGATCCATGGTGCGCTCGATGAGGTCATCCACCAACTGCTCGAACTTGGCGCGCGTCAGCGTGAGGTTCAGATGCTTCGGCCCCGACTGGTCCGCCGTGATGAACGGAAGGTTGATGTCCGTCTGCGTGGTGCTCGACAGCTCGATCTTGGCCTTCTCGGAGGCCTCCTTCAGGCGCTGCAGCGCCATCGGGTCCTTGGACAGATCGATTCCCTGATCCTTCTTGAACTCCTTCACGAGCCAGTCGATGACCCGCTGGTCGAAGTCGTCGCCGCCCAGATGGGTGTCGCCGTTGGTCGATTTCACCTCGAAAACGCCGTCGCCCAGCTCCAGCACCGAGATGTCGTACGTGCCGCCTCCCAGGTCGAACACGGCGATCATCTCCTCGGAGCTCTTGTCCAGCCCGTAGGCGAGCGCGGCCGCGGTCGGCTCGTTGATGATCCGGAGCACCTCGAGGCCCGCGATCTTGCCGGCGTCCTTCGTTGCCTGGCGCTGGGCATCGTTGAAGTAGGCCGGAACCGTGATGACCGCCTGCGTGACCTCCTGCCCCAGATAGTCCTCCGCCGTCTGCTTCATCTTCTGGAGGATCATGGCGGACATCTCGGGCGGGGTGAAGGACTTGTCCGCGTGCGACACCTTCACCTGCACCCGGTCCTGGGCGTCGCACTCGATCTTGTAGGGGACGAGCTTCCGCTCGGACTCGACCTCCGAGCACTTTCGTCCCATGAACCGCTTGATCGAGGCGACCGTGTTCTCCGGGTTGGTCACCGCCTGCCGCTTGGCCACCTGCCCGACGAGCCGCTCGCCGTCCTTCGTGTAAGCCACCACCGACGGAGTCGTCCGCGAACCCTCGGCGCTCGGGATGACGACGGGGTCGCCGCCCTCCATGACCGCGACCACGGAGTTGGTGGTCCCGAGATCGATACCGATAACCTTGCCCATATCTGCGTTTCCTTTCGTGCTCGTTGTATTCGGAGACCCTGCATGGGTGCAAGCGATGTGCCGGGTAAAGGACCCCTGATTTGCCGAAGATGGCGGGATCTGGGCCTCCGAAACCCGACAATATGACAAGTCGGGGCCCTTCGCTTGTCAGAACGGCAGGCTGCCGGGTTCGGGACGGCCCTCCTGGCGCCCCCGCTCGGAATTCCCGGAATCGTGTTGCGTGCCATCCAGGCCGTCTCTAACCTGCGGCCATGTTTCCTCTCAGGGACGAGAACCCCACCGAGCTCATCCCCTTCATCACCCTCGCCATCATCCTCCTCAACGTCGGGGTGTGGCTGACGCTCCAGAGCGGAGGCGTCGGGCTTTCCTTCATCGACTCGCTGTGCGACTACGGCACGATTCCCGGCGAGCTGACGGGGGCCGTCCCCGCCGGCCGCGAAGTCGAGCTCGGAGAGTACCGCTGCGTGACCGGTGGCCGGACGTGGGGCACGCTGTTCACGTCGATGTTCATGCACGGCGGGTGGGGTCACCTCATCGGCAACATGTGGTTTCTCTGGGTCTTCGGGAACAACGTCGAAGACTCCATGGGCCACGGCCGGTTTCTCGTCTTCTATCTCCTCACGGGTGTGGCCGCTTCGGCCATGCACGTGCTCACGGGGCCGTCGAGCGCGATCCCCATCGTGGGAGCCTCCGGGGCGATCAGCGGCGTGATGGGCGCGTACATGGTTCTCTATCCGAGGGTGCGAATTCTCACCCTCGTGTTCGTCTTTCTCACCTACGTCCCGGCCTGGCTGATGCTCGGTTACTGGTTCCTGATCCAGTTCCTATCCGGCTCCGCGTCCGGCGCGGGGGCGGGCATCGCCTTCTGGGCGCACGTAGGTGGCTTCGTGGCTGGTGTGATCCTGGTCAAACCGTTCGAGAGGAGGCAGCTGGTGGAAGCGAAGCTCGCAGGCCAGAGACTGAGCCGCGAGGAGCTGAGGGGCATCCGATGGTGAGGCAGGCCACGGCCCGCCTGTCACGGTTGCTGCTGCCGGCCCTTCTGATCGTGGGAGCGGCCGGATGGACAGCCCGGCCTCTCGCCGCCGACGTCGCTGACGCGGCGCCGATCGCGCAGCAGGACACGGGCAGTCAGGAGGCCATCCAGGGCGTGACGGGACCGGACCGGACGCTGAGCGTGGAGGAGCCGTTCGGCATCCGGCTGCTGCGCGGGCTGCTCGGGATGGGCTTCCTCATCTTCATGGCATGGCTGTTCACGGCGAAGCGAAAAGCGGTGAGCTGGTCGCTCGTCGCGAAGGGGCTGGGACTGCAGATCGTGTTCGCCCTCGTGGTGCTCCGGACGAGCTGGGGCCGTTCGTTCTTCCGGGTCGTGAACGACGCCGTGATCGCCCTCATCAGCTACACGAACGAGGGCGCCTCCTTCCTCTTCGGCCAGCTCGTCAACCGGGACGTCCCGGTGAGCGGCGCGGAGGGCGTCGTCGAGATCGGGGCGAACTTCGCCTTCAGCGTGCTTCCGACGATCATCTTCTTCTCCTCGTTGATGGCCATCCTCTACTTCCTCGGGATCATGCAGCGGATCGTGAAGACGGTCGCGTGGGCGATGCAGCGCACGCTCAAGACGAGCGGCGCGGAGACGCTCTCGGCGGCCGGGAACATCTTCGTCGGACAGACCGAAGCGCCGCTCCTCATCCGGCCCTTCGTGAGCCACATGACGATATCGGAGCTGAACACGGTGATGACGGGAGGGTTCGCCACCGTGGCGGGCGGCGTCTTGGCGGCCTACGTGGCGATGCTCTCCGGCTACTTCCCCGACATCGCCGGCCACCTCCTGGCGGCGAGCATCATGGCCGCGCCCGCCGGGATCGTCATCAGCAAGATCCTGATGCCGGAGACCGAGGAGTCCGAGACGAGCGGCACGCTCAGCTTCGACGTGGACGAGACGTCCGTCAACGTGATCGATGCCGCGGCGGGCGGCGCAGCGAGCGGCCTCAAGCTGGCCCTCAACGTGGGTGCGATGCTCCTGGCCTTTCTGGCGCTCATCGCGCTCGGGAACGGGCTGCTCGGCTGGGCCACCGGGCTGTTCGGCATCGAAGGCATCACCTTGCAGAGGATCCTCGGCTGGATCTTCGCGCCCGTGGCCTGGCTCATCGGGGTTCCCTGGTCGGATGCGTCCACCATCGGGAGCCTGTTCGGGATCAAGATGGTGGCCAACGAGTTCGTGGCCTTCCAGACGCTGGCCGACATGCTGCGCGGGGGGGTGGTCCTGTCGGAGAAATCGGTGCTCATCGCCACCTATGCCTTGACCGGTTTCGCCAACTTCTCCTCGATCGCGATCCAGATCGGGGGCATCGGTGGCATCGCTCCGGAGCGCCGCCAAGACCTCTCCAGGTTGGGCTTGCGCGCCATGCTCGGGGGTACCGCCGCGACTTGGATGACGGCGACTTTGGCCGGCGTGCTGGGGTGAGCGCGACCGCTGGTGCCGGCGCGGGCTCCCGGCCAGGGCCACCGGTGGAACGGCGCGTCGAAGAGGCTGCGGCCACCCTTCGCGAGCTCCTCACCGGCTTCGAGCCGCTCGTGGGCGTGATCCTCGGCTCCGGCCTCGGCGGCTTGGCCGGGAGGTTCGAGGGGGCGCGGACGGTCCCGGCCACCGAGCTTCCGCACTGGCCGCCCTCCACGGTCGAGGGCCACGAGGGAAGAATCGTCGCGGGAACGCTGGCCGGCGTGCCCGCGGTGGGCCTTAGCGGCCGGGTCCATATGTATGAAGGGCACCCGCCGGGCGACGTGATCCTCCCGGTCCGCGTCCTGATGAGACTCGGGATCCGGGCGTTGGTCGTGAGCAACGCGGCAGGCGGCGTGCGCCTGGACCTCCGGCCCGGCGACCTCATGCTGATCGCCGACCACATCAACCTCATGTTCCGAAACCCGCTGTTCGGGCCCGTCCCGGAGGGCGAAACACGCTGGCCCGACATGTACGGCACCTACGATGCGGAGCTTCGCGAGGTTGTGCGGTGGGTGGCCCGCGAGCAGCGGATCCCGCTTCAGGAGGGCACCTACGCGGCTCTGCTCGGCCCGAGCTACGAGACCCCCGCCGAGATCCGTGCGCTGCGGGGGCTGGGGGCCGACGCGGTCGGCATGTCCACCGTTCCGGAGGTGATCGCCGCCCGGGCCGCCGGCGTCCGGTGCGTCGGCGTCAGCTGCATCACCAACCTCGCGGCCGGCATCTCTCCCGAGCCCCTCGATCACGAAGAGGTGTTGGAGACCTCGGAACGGGTGGCAGACGCCTTCCAGACCCTCATTCTCGGCAGCATCGAGCGCTTCGGACGCCTGCTCGCCTGAGCGGCCGCCCGCCGCCAGCGAGCGTTGTTATTCGTTCCCCGGCCCCGTCGACGGGGAGACACTGACGGGGGCCCAGTGGTCGAGCGGCCGGTGGCCGCCTCCAAGCGCGGGTGCCGTCCGGAGGGCCTCGCGCGTGTAACGGAGCGCGGTGTCGACCGACGGGAAAAGGCGCTGGCCCAGCGCGAGGCCGGCGGTTATCGCCGCGGACAGGGTGCAGCCGGTACCGTGCGCGTCGCCCGCTCCCAGCCGCTCCGATCTCCACACATGCCAGCGCTCGCCGTCGTGCAGAACGTCCATAACGACCTCGCCGGGCAGGTGCCCGCCCTTGATCAGCACCGCGCTGCAGCCTTCGTCGACGAGCGCTCGGGCCGCCTCGCACATCTGCTTCAGGTCGCCGACCGGACGGCCCAGCAACAGCTCGGCCTCCCGCAGGTTCGGCGTGAGCACAGTGGTGAGCGGATACAGCTCGCGGTAGGCCCTCTCGGCCTCCTTTTCCAGGAGTCGATCGCCGCTCGTGGCGATCATCACGGGATCAACGACCAGCGGCGCCAGTCCGGCCGCCCGAACCGCCGAGATGACGGCCTCGATGATAGCGACGTCGGCCAGCATGCCGGTCTTCGCGGCCACCGGCTCCAAGTCCTCGACCACGGCCTCAATCTGCCTGGCAACGAGCTCCGGTCCGACCGTCTGGAGGCCGAACACGCCGCGCGTGTTCTGAGCGGTGACGGCGGTGATCGCCGACGCTCCGAAGACTCCGAACGCCTGAAAGGTCTTCAGGTCGGCCTGAATCCCGGCCCCTCCGCTGGAGTCGCTGCCCGCGATGGTCAGCGCGACCGGAGGCGCCGGGGAGACGTTCCCGCTATGATCGCTCTTGGCTGATGCCGATTCGCTATGCCTGCTCACCGCCGTCCACCGCCCGCTCTTTCTGCACGCCGTGCCGAAGGCCCGCTGGCCTAATCCGTCGGATCGTCCGTACCCTGTAGCCGTCCGGTACGCACGCTCACTCCGGAAGGCCGGAAAGCTTGGCTAGTCGCTCCCAACTAAAAGTGTGGCGTTCTCTCCTTCGCCCGAAAGGCCGCGCGGAGACGGGTCTCTTCCTGGTGGAGGGGCCGCGTGTGGCGATGGAGCTGCTCGATTCACCGCTTTGTGCCGAAGCCCTGCTTCACGCCGATCCAGCGCCCGAATCCGCACGCGATCTTGTCGAGGCGTTCCGGGACGCGGAGGTTCCCTGCCACGCGCTTCCCAACGCGCAGTTGGCTTCGGTGAGCGACACGCAAACCCCGCAGGGGGTCATCGCTGTCGCCGTCCGTCCCGCGTGGGACTGGGAGGACCTGGGCGCTTCCGACCTTCTGGTGCTGGATTCGGTGCAGGATCCGGGGAACGTCGGGACGCTCATTCGGGCCGCCGAGGGCCTCGGGTTGAGCGGTGCCGTCGTGCTCCCGGGCACCGCCGAGGCCTGGAGCCCGAAGGTGACACGCGCCGCAGCCGGGTCGAACCTGCGACTCCCGATCGTCGAGGCCGCCTGGAACGACGCGGGGCCCTGGCTGGAGCAGAGCGAACGTGAGCTGTGGGCCGCGGATATGACGGGAGAGATCCTTGGCAGGTCGCAAGCCTCCCGGCCTCGCGTAGCTCTGGTGCTCGGCAACGAGGGGGCCGGAGTCTCGGACGCGGTGCTGAGGGCGGCCGCCCGAACGGTGTCCGTTCCGCTCCGGACACCTGTGGATTCGCTGAACGTGGGAGTCGCCGGAGCCATTCTCATGGACCGCTTGAGAGAGAGCCTTCGTGACGGTTGAGACCGTGTTCTATCTGACGGCCGGTTTTCTGGGCGCCGCCCTCGGCTCCTTCATGAACGTCTGCATCCACCGCCTACCTCACGGCGAGAGCGTGATCCGTCCGGGCTCTTACTGTCCCGGCTGCGGAAAGAACATCACGGCCCGAGACAACATCCCCGTCCTGAGCTGGATCCTGCTGCGAGGGCGTTGCCGTCAGTGTGGCGAGCGCATCTCCTTTCGGTATCCACTTGTCGAGATCGCGGCGATCGCGATCTGGCTGGGGATGGCGCTGGCCTACGGGCCCACCTTGCGCGCGCTGGCCGGAGCTGTCTTTTTCACGGTCCTCCTGGCGATCGCGATCACGGATGCCCGCCACTACCTGATTCCGGACGAGTTGAGCATAGGAGGGTTGGCCAGCGGCATCGCCCTGGCCGTCGTGACGGAGCTGACGACGGGGATACCCACCATCGTGCCATCGGTAGCCGGCGCGGCGCTCGGCTTTCTCCTGCTCCTCGGCGTCGGCCTCGTAGGTGATTGGATCTTCAAGAAGCCGGCTATGGGAGGCGGCGACATGAAGATGATGGCGATGATCGGGGCCTATCTGGGTCCGGTAGGCGCGGTCCTGACTATCTTCCTGGGTGCGTTGGCGGGGTCGGTGATCTTCGGCCCGATCAGTTTGAAAACGGGAAAGATGGTTCCCTTCGGCGTGTTCCTGGCGCTGGGGGCCGCCGTCACGTTCCTTCTCGGTGACACCCTGGTCGATTGGTACCAGGATCGGTTCCTCCCCCTCTGACGGCCTAGGTCTCGCTCGACCGGTCCGGTGGCTCGGCTGGAAGACGGACGAGCCGGCACTGCGTGATCTGCGTGTCGCTGGCCCCGAGCACCTCGATCCGCACCCCTTCTCGCTCGGTCGTTTCGCCCCGCTCGGGCACCCGTCCGAGCTCGTTCAGCAGGTAGCCGTTTAGCGATCGGTGTTCGTCGACCGGGAAGGCCGTGTTGAAGAAGTGGTTGATGTCCCGCAGCTCCGCCGAGGCGTCGACGAGGATCTTGTTCCGCCCCAGCCGCACGATCTGCTCCTCCGGGACGTCCACCTCATCGTGGATCTCGCCGACGAGCTCCTCGAGGATGTCCTCGAGCGTGATGAGGCCGTCCGTCCCCCCGTACTCATCCACGACGATGCCCAGGTGGATCCGGCGGTTCTGGAACTCCTCGAGCAGCGTCGACAGAGGCATCATCTCGGGCACGACGAACGGCTCCCGCGCCAACTCCCGCAGGGTCGAGAGCCGCCTTCCGGAGCTGATGGCCTGGTAGAGATCGCGCAGGTGTACGACACCGGTGATCCTGTCCACCGTGTCCTCGTAGACCGGGATCCGGCTGTAGGGTAGAGATCGGAGCTCGTCGGCGATCTCGCCGACGGTGAGCGTCTCGGGCCAAGCGAAGATCTCGACCCGCGGCGTCATCGCATCGCGTGCCTTCGTGGTATCCAGGAGGAAGGCTTGTTCGATAAGTCGTCGCTCCCGCTCGTCGATCATGCCGGAGAGATAAGCCATCTGCGACAGCCGCCGGATTTCCATCTCGGAGACGCCACCGCTTCCGTCCTTGGCCTTGGGCAGAATCCACCTCGTGATCCTCTCCAGCGGCCTCACGAGGGGGGACAGGGCTCGCTGAAGGGTCTCGATGACCGGCGCGGCGCCCAGCGAGAGGCGCATCGAATTGGAAACCGCGAAGCTCTTCGGCGTGATCTCCCCGAAAAAGAGGACGAGCAGGGTCATGACCCCTGTGGCCAGGCCGACCCCTGCCGAGCCGAAGAGCTGCGTCGCGGCGTACGTTGCCACCGAGGCGGCGCCGATGTTCGCGACATTGTTGCCGATCAGGATCGTGATGAGGAGGCGCTCGGGGTTGGCCTTGAGGCGCACGAGCGCGTTCGCCCCTCGTTTTCCCTCCTCGGCCAGCGACCGGGCCCGAGTCTGGGAGATGGAGAAAAAAGCGATCTCAACGCCGGAGAAGAAGCCCGACATCGCGAGAAGGATGACCAGCAGAACGGCCGTTCCGATCATCGGAGCGGCCGAGTCCGTGGTCGATCAGCTGAGCTGGGGTCTTCCAATGCGGGCGGTGTGACTCCTTCGGGTGGCGCGGGTCCGCGTTAGCTGCGGGCGGTCTGCCAGGTCAGGCTGAGGCCGAGGAGCTCCTCGATGAGGCTCTCCGCGTCGCGGCCGGCGGCTTCGGCTTCGAAGCTGGGAAGAACCCGGTGGCGCAAGACGTCCGGCGCGACCGCCCTGACGTCCTCGAGATTCGGCACCGGGCGTCCGTCGAGCGCCGCCCTGGCTTTGGCGCCGAGCACGAGATGCTGGGATGCACGCGGTCCGGCTCCCCAGCTCACGAGATCCCTCACGAAGCTTGGAGCCTCCGGGTCCTCGGGCCTGGTGGCTCGGGCGATGCGCACGGCGTACTCGGTCAGGGAGGGAGAAGCGGGAACCCGGCGTACGAGATCCTGCAGCGTCTGAAGCTCCAGTGCGCCGAGAACCGTGCTCACTTCGGCTCGCGAACCCGTCGTTGTCGTGGCGGCGACCTCCACCTCCTCGTCGTAGCTCGGGTAGTCCATGCGGAGCTCGAACATGAACCTGTCCAGCTGCGCCTCCGGGAGCGGGTACGTCCCTTCCTGCTCGATCGGGTTCTGCGTGGCCAAGACGAAGAAGGGGCGGTCCAGGGGCCGTGTCTCGTTCGCGACGGTCACCTCACCCTCTTGCATGGCCTGAAGCAGGGCAGCCTGGGTCTTCGGCGGCGTCCGGTTGATCTCATCCGCCAGGATGACGTTGGCAAAGATGGGACCGGCGATGAACCGGAAGCTGCGATGTCCCGTTCGCCGGTCCTCCTGAAGGACCTCCGTACCGGTGATGTCCGAAGGCATGAGGTCGGGAGTGAACTGGATGCGGCTGAACGCCAGATCCAACGTCTCGGCCAGCGTGGCTACCAGGGTGGTCTTGGCGAGGCCCGGCACCCCGACTATGAGCGCATGCCCTCCGGCCAGAATCGTGGTCAGCAGGCGCTCCACGAGATCCATCTGCCCCACGATCCTGCGTGCGATCTGCGTCTCGATCGCTTCGCGGGCCGACGCGAGTCGTCCTAGCAGAGCGACGTCGCTCGCGCCCGCCTGGAGCGACTGCGCGGCAGGGATCATGATCCCCGATTTGCGTGCTTCCACCTCGCCCTCTCGTCTCCGACTCTACCCCGTCCTCCGCCCTGTACCGCTCCTCAACCTACGGGTTCCTGCGCGGGTGGTACACTGCCCCGAAACACCGTCACTTGCAGCCTTGCGTTATTTTTCACAAGCGGGTATGATCGCCCCGCCGTCGGCCCGGCGGGACCGTGTTCGCGGACGTTTTCAGGCGGGACGGGTCGAGGTTCTGGGTAGATGCGGAAAGAATCGGCGCCCTCGACGATGGCGCAGGTCGGCCGTCAGGCGGGCCATGGAATAACGATCGCCGCGTCAGCCGCTCTGTTCGCTTGGCTGGGGACGTTGCTGGACGAGCGGCTCGGGACGCGGCCTCTTTTCGTATTGCTCGGGGCGTTTCTCGGCTTCAGTGCCGGATTCTACAGCATGTACCGGCGCCTCGTACTCGATCCTTCCCATGAGCGCGACGAGGGTCCGCCCGCCGAATGAGCGTCTCGCGAGGCAGGCTCGGCTATCTGGCGCTGACGTTGGCGCTGCTCGCTGCCGGGAGCTCTGTCGTGTTGGCCTCCGGGTCGGCCCGAAGCGGCCTCCTCATGATGGGCGCGCTCGCGGCCTGGCTGGTCCAGGCGCCGGCGTACTGGGTGCTGCTCGACCGGCTGGAACGCGGACTCGATGCAACGCGACCGTGGCTGGCTGGGATGGCGTTTCGCTTCGGCGGCTTGGGGCTCCTGGCGGTCGCGAGCTGGACCACGCGCCTGCCGCTGGGGCCTGTAGCCGTCTCGTACGTGATCGCCATGATCGCCTTCCTGATCCTCGAGGCGGCGTGGCTCGCTGGGCGCCGACCGAACGAACAGACTGAGTTGACTGATTAGAGATGCTTCGGAGTGCATAGAGAGGCGTTGCTCTTGAAGGACACGCTCCCGGCCCGGGGGCTGATGCGGCTTCAGGAGCACGGAGGCGAGCAGGCGACTCACGCCGTCCAGGGCACGGAGGCCGCGCACGTCGAGGAGTGGGGCACGGAGGCGATGATCCACCACATCGTCGACTCCACCAACCTGGACTTCGGCTTCTTCGCCATAGATCTGAGCCCGCTGCAGATTCCGCCGGTACAGATCGGTGGCCTGGAGATCGACTTCTCGATCACGAAGCACGTGGTGTTCCTGTTTCTAGCGGCGCTGCTCACGATCGTCACCATGTGGTTCGCGGCCAGGGCCGCGGACCGGCTGGAGCAGGGGGAGAAGGCGCCCGCCGGGCTGTTGAACTCGGCGGAGGCCTTTTACCTGTACCTTCGCGACGACGTGGCGATGGCGAATATCGGACGGGGGGGCGAGCGCTTCGTGCCGCTCATTATCACGCTCTTCTTCTTCATTCTGTACGCGAACCTGCTCGGCCTCGTCCCATTCGGTGCCACCGCGACCTCCAACATCATGGTGACGTCGGCACTCGCCTTGATCGCACTCTTCGTCATCGAGGTATCCGGCTTCGTGGCGCTCGGTCCCAGGGGATACCTCCGTACGATCTTCTATGTCCCGCCGGGCCTCAACCCGGCGATGAGCGCGCTGCTGCTCGTGATTCTGACGCCGGTCGAGCTGATCGGGAAGCTGGCCAAGCCGTTCGCGCTCGCGGTACGACTCTTCGCCAATATGACGGCAGGTCACTTCGTGCTGCTGGCCCTCATCGGACTGATCCTCACGTACGGGAGTTTCACGACAGGATCGGGCTGGTTCGCGATCGTCGGATCGATCCTCTTCGGCTTGTTCGTCATGTTCCTGGAGATCTTCGTGGCGTTCCTCCAGGCGTACATCTTCGCGATGCTGACGGCCGTGTTCGTCGGGCTGATTCGGCAGGCGCACTAGACGGCCGGCCGAGATACCTCGGCTGCCGCCAAGGACGCCCTCGCCCCGGCGAGGGCAGGGCACCCTCGCCTTACGGCGAAGGGATCGAGCGTGAGATAGAAAAGGAGGAATCGGATGCTGAGGATTCTGGCGTTGGTCCAGGATGTTGGCGACGCCGCAGCGGCCGCGGGGACCGACGTCGGCGCAGGCTTCGCGGTGATCGGTGGCGGTCTGGCGGTGATCGGTGCCGGGTTGGGCATCGGCCTGATCGGCGGAAACATGACGCAGGCGATGGCGCGCCAGCCGGAGTCGGCCGCGCAAATCCAGAACGGGGCGATCATTCTGGCCGCTCTGATCGAAGGAGCAGCCCTCTTCGGCCTCGTGATCGCGGGCTTCGTCAAATAGTGAGCGCGATGGAAGGGCGAACACGAACCGGTAGCGCCCAAGCGAGGGCCTGGCTGGGAGCCGGGATCGGCCTGGCGATCGCCGCGCTCGCCGGAGCCGTCTTCGGTGCGATCCTGGCGCGGCCGCTCTACGGCGCCGTCCAGGCCGTCCAGGAGGATGCGGGGTCCGCGATATTCTCGCTGAACATCGGCTTGGCGATCTGGACGTGGGTCCTGTTCCTGCTCACGCTGGGGATCCTGGCGTGGAAAGTTTTCCCGCTCATCGCGGGCGGACTCGAAGAGCGCCAGCGGAAGATCCAGGAGGCGATAGACACGGCCCGCGAAGACAGGGAGGAGGCCCGCCGCCTGGTGGAAGAGCAGACCCGCGAGCTCTCACGTGCTCGACAGGAGGCGCAGCGCCTGCTCGAGGAGACCCGCGAGGCGGCCGGACGCCTCCGAGGGGAGCTGGTGGCGGATGCCGAGGCCGAGAAGGCGGACATCCTCGAGCGCGCGCGGCGCGAGATGGACCGAGAGCGTCAGCGCGTGCTGGAGCAGCTCCGCGAGGAGACCGTCGACATCTCGCTCGCGGCGGCCGAGCGCCTGATCAAGGCTCGCCTGGATTCGGAGGGGGACCGCCGTCTCGTGCGCGAGTACATCGGGAGCCTCGAGGCCTGACGTGACGAGCAAGGCAGGGCCGTGAGCGCCTCTGCGATCGCCGTCAACTACGCCGGGACGCTTCTCGAGCTCGCGGCGCGCGATGGCCAGGAGGAGCTCTACGGCGAGCTCCTGGCGACGGTGGCCGCGCTGCACGCGGACGTCGACGATTTTCGGAGCTTCCTGGACACGCCCCGGATCCAGACGGAGGAGAAGAAGCGCATCCTGAGGGATGTGTTCACCGATCGCGTTCCACCGCTCTTCGTCAACTTCCTCCTGGTCGTCGTCGACAAGCGCCGTCAGCGGTGGCTGCCGGCGATCGAGGTGGCGTATCGGGATCTTCTCGACGAGAAGGCCGGCCGGATCCACGCGGCCGTCCGCCTCGCCTTCGAGCCCGACGAAGCGCTGCGGACCCAGCTCGTGACCGCGCTCTCCCGGCGGCTCGGAGCCGATGTAATCCCACACTTCGTCGAGGATGA
>JAUVMT010000242.1 GCA_030600085.1 Gemmatimonadales bacterium
GGATCGCGGTGGTGCATCGGAAGGTCCGCGACCCGAAGGGCGTGGCTGTGCAGAACGGGAAGCGGGCTGACTGAGGTCTTGGACATGAGCTCCGGAATCAGCTTGGCGGGTCGGCTCGGCAACGTCAGCTTCCCGATCCCGTACTTGATCGCGATCTCCCAGGCACTCGCCGCAGACAAGTGGAGATCGTTCTCGCTCGTTTCCACGAGGTTTCGGCTGCCCTCCGAGAACCGCTCGGGGGCCATGAGCATCCAGAGCCAGCACTGCGTGTCAAGCAGAATCCGCACGCTCGAAGTCCGATAGAAGGTCAGGTGGCAGGGGAGCGTCGAAGTTATCGGCGACGACGATGCGACCCTTCTCCGTTCCGAGGCGGCGGTCTTCTCGTCGCTCCCTGAAAGGGACGAGCCGGGCTAGCGGCCGGCCGGCCTTGGCAATGATGATCTCTTCCCCAGCGGCTACGCGCCGGAGCAGTCGAGACAGGTGCGTCTTCGCCTGATGGACGTTCACGGTTGCCATGTGTCAAATATGGACTTAGTCAATAACTAAGTCAAGTTGAGCCACGCGATGCGGCGAGCACCTTAAGGGTCATGGTGGCAATCAATTAGCGGTCAACCGCCCGATAGACGCGGTAAAGTCCACACCTCCCCCCAGAAAGAGGCCCGTCTTGACGCCGCGCGGCTCTGCCCTGTAGGCTCCTAGCCTACCATGAGAGTTGGAGTATCTCTCACGCCCTTTTCTAAAGCAGAGGTCAGTACTATGCGTTCAGCAGCGCTCGCCGTTTGCGCGGCCCTCCTCACGTTCCCGTCCGCCCTCCTCGGGCAGGCGGATCCCGATGCGCAGGTCGCAGTCAAAGAAGGCGGCATGGCCTGGGCCGCGGCCTGGAACGCCGGCAACGCAGCCGGCATCGCCGCTCTGTACGCAGATGACGCCACGCTGCTTCCGCCCAGCGGCGATGCGGTCCAGGGCAAGGCGGCGATCGAGGCTTTCTGGAAAGGCGTCATGGACGCTCTGCCGGGGGTGACGGTCGCGCTCGAGACAAAGGAGCTTCACAACCTCGGTGACGTCGCGGTCGAAGTCGGCTCCTACGTGGATACGGGCGCGGACGGAGAGCACGTCGACCATGGGAAGTACCTGGTCGTGTGGATGTTGAAGGACGGCAACTGGCAGATGGCCCGCGACATCTGGAACAGCAGCATGGGGCAATAGCTCCAGCCTTTTTTCTTCACCAAGACGGAGGTCGGAATCATGCGTAGCGCAGGGCTCATCCTTTGCGCGACCCTTCTCGCGCTGCCATCCGCCGCATTCGGTCAGGCCGACAGCGGAGCGGAGGCGGCCGTCAATGAGGGAGTGATCGCGTGGCAGACAGCCTGGGATTCAGGGGACGCTGCGGCGCTCGCCGCCTTGTACAGCGCCGACGCGATCGTGATGGCGCCCGGAGCGGACGCCATGCAGGGTCAAGAGGCGATTGAGGCGGGTTTAGCGGTCGCCATCGAGATGGCGGAAGGCAGCCAGATGGCGATCACGCCGGGCGAGATCATACCCGTCGGGGACGATCACGCCATCGAGGTCGGATCGTTCGTCGAGACGGGGGCCGACGGATCGCACAAGGACCACGGAAAATACGTCGCGGTGTGGGCGAAGGTGGACGGCAGCTGGAAGATCGTCCGCGACATCTGGAACAGCAGCATGTAGAGATGCGACAGGGGCGGCCCGGTGGGGTCGCCCTTCGATTGGCAGGGATCCGTAGGCTCGGGATGCCGCGCTGGCTTGCGTCCCGAGCTCAGCTCGGGACGTAAATCTCCGAGCCTTTCTCCTTGAACTCCCGTGCCTTCTCCTCGAGGCCGGCCTCGATCGCCTCCTCCTCGGCCAGGCCCTCCTTCTCCGCGAACTCGCGGATCTCCTGCGTGATCTGCATCGAGCAGAAGTGGGGCCCGCACATCGAGCAGAAGTGGGCCAGCTTCGCGGCCGGAGCCGGCAGCGTCTCGTCGTGGTACTCCCGTGCGGTCTCCGGGTCGAGCGAGAGGTTGAACTGGTCCTCCCACCGGAACTCGAAGCGGGCCTTGGAGATCGCGTCGTCCCACTCCTGGGCCCGGGGGTGGCCCTTCGCGAGGTCCGCGGCGTGGGCGGCGATCTTGTAGGCGATCACCCCCTCCTTCACGTCATCCCGGTTCGGGAGGCCGAGGTGCTCCTTCGGCGTCACGTAGCAGAGCATCGCCGTCCCGAACCAGCCGATCATCGCCGCGCCGATCGCCGAGGTGATGTGGTCGTAGCCCGGCGCCACGTCGGTCGTCAGCGGGCCGAGCGTGTAGAACGGCGCCTCGCCGCAGATCTCCATCTCCCGCTCCACGTTCTCCTTGATCATGTGCATCGGGATGTGGCCGGGACCCTCGATCATCACCTGGCAGTCGTGCTCCCAGGCGATCTTCGTGAGCTCGCCCAGCGTGTCGAGCTCGGCGAACTGGGCCTCGTCGTTGGCGTCGGCGATCGAGCCGGGCCTAAGCCCGTCGCCGAGGGAGAAAGCCACGTCGTAGGAGGTCATGATCTCGCAGATCTCGGCGAAGCGGGTGTAGAGGAAGCTCTCCTCGTGGTGGGCCAGGCACCATTTGGCCATGATCGAGCCGCCGCGCGACACGATGCCCGTGACCCTGTCCGCCGTGAGCCTGATGTAGGGGAGCCGCACGCCCGCGTGAATGGTGAAGTAGTCCACCCCCTGCTCCGCCTGCTCGATCAGGGTGTCGCGGAAGACCTCCCACGTCAGCTCCTCCGCCTTCCCGTTCACCTTCTCGAGAGCCTGGTAGATCGGGACCGTCCCGATCGGGACCGCCGAGTTCCGGAGGATCCACTCGCGGGTCTCGTGGATGTTGTCGCCCGTCGAGAGGTCCATCACCGTGTCCGCGCCCCAATGAGTCGCCCACCGCATCTTCTCGACTTCCTCTTCGATCGAGGAGGTGACGGCCGAGTTCCCGATGTTGGCGTTGATCTTCACGAGAAAGCGGCTGCCGATGAGCATCGGCTCGGACTCGGGGTGGTTGATGTTGGCCGGGATGATCGCGCGGCCGCGCGCCACCTCGGCTCGGACGAACTCGGCCGGCACGCCCTCGCGAAGCGCGATGAACTCCATCTCCGGCGTGATCTCCCCGCGCCTGGCGTAGTGCATCTGCGTCACGCGGCGTCCCGGCTTCGCGCGCAGTGGCTTGAGCGAGCCGGGGAATCGAAGCTCGTCCAGCCTTGCGTCCGACTCGCGCTCGCGGCGGTACTCCGAGGTCGGTGCCGGCAGCTCCTCGACGTCGCCGCGCTCCAGGATCCAGGGGAGTCGCCGGGGCACCAGCCCTCGCTCGAGATTGATCGTCACTTCCGGATCCGCGTAGGGACCGCTCGTGTCGTACAGGCGGAGCGGCTCGTTCGGTGGAGCGAGCGAGATCTCCTTCA
>JAUVMT010000119.1 GCA_030600085.1 Gemmatimonadales bacterium
GGCCATCGTGCTTGGGACGGATGACGTGGATGCGGTGCTGCCCCGGGGCTCGAGAATGCTCCTCAGACTGGACGCTCCACTCGAGATGCAGGTGGCCATGCCCTGAGCGCGCGTGCCGAAACGTGTGGATCTTTCGCCCGCGCGAGTCGTTCTACGGTATACGCGAGCGAAAGGGATCTCACCGGCATGCGCAAGACAGCCACTCTCCTCACGGCGACCCTCGTGGCCATCGCCCTCGCCGGAGCGCAGGATGCCGCCTTGGGCCAGGAGCCGTCCGGGTCGCTGGTGGGGAGCGTGTTCATGGCCGAGGGCAACACGCCGCTCTCCGATGTCACGATCTTGCTTCGGGGGACGGAGCTCCAGGCGGTCTCCGACAGCCTCGGTTTCTTTCGACTCGAGGGAGTTCCGCCCGGCGACCATACGCTGACCGTGAGCTACCTGAACATGGTCTCCGATGTCGCCGGAAACGTGGCCGTCGCCGTGGCTGACGGCGAAACGGTTTGGCTCAACATCCAGCTCGAGATCACGGTCGTTCCGGTGCCCGAGCTCGTCGTCCAGATCGAGCGGGCCGACAATGTCGGCAAGATGGCCGGGTTCGATCATCGGCGCGCTTCCGCCTTCGGGAGCTTCATCACGCGGGATGAGATCGAGCGAGCGCACCCCGGCCGACTCAGTCAGCTCTTCTTCGCGGTTCCCGGGGTGCGGGTCGTGCCGGCGCCCGACGATATCCTCGGTGCACGGCTCGTTTCTGCCCGAGCGGGAGGCTTCAACTGCCCCATGGAGCTCTTCCTGGACGGAATCCGGCAACCGTCCGTTGGATTCAACATCGATCTCCTCCCGCCCGAGGACATCGAGGCGATCGAGGTCTACTCGGGAAGCTCACGCACGCCGGCGATCTTCTCCTTCCGCGGCGCCCCTTGTGGGGCCGTGGTGATCTGGACCCGGGACCCGACCCGGCAGGACCGGGCGCCGTAGCGCCGGTCAGTAACCGAGAGCGACCCCTCCTCCCCGTGGATCCGCCGCACCGTACCTGACGCCGTCCGGCGCGACGTAGATCGACTGAACATCGCCCGAGAAGCCGGCGCGCTCCTCGAGCCGGTGGCCTCTACTCTCCAGCTCGTCGATCACCGACGGCTCGAGGCCGCCCCGCTCGTAGTAGAGCAGATCCGGAATGTGCTGGTGGTGCACGCGAGGAGCGTTCACGGCTTGCTGGGCGCCGAGTCCGTGCTCGAGCTGGGCGACGAGGACCTGCAGCACCGAGGTCGTGATCGTCGGACCGCCGGGCGTTCCGGTCACGAGCTCGGTCCGGCCGTCCGGAGCGATCACGATAGTCGGCGTCATGGCTGACAGCATCCGCTTTCCCGGGGCGATGGAGTTCGACTCTCCCTGGACCAGTCCGTACATGTTCGGCTCGCCCGGCCTGGTCGTGAAATCATCCATCTCGTTGTTGAGGAGGAATCCTGCTCCGCGCACGGCGGCTGCGGATCCGAACGAGCCGTTGATGGTCGTCGTCACGGCGACGGCGTTTCCGGCCGCGTCCACGACGGAATAGTGCGTCGTTTGAGAGGATTCCGGCCCGGCCTCCACCTCGGGTTCCGAGGGTGTGGCCCGCGCCGGATCGATCGTCTTCCCGAGAGAGTCCAGGTAGGAAGGGCTCAGGAGGCGGTCGATCGGCACGCTCACGAAGTCCGGGTCGCCGAGGTGGCGGTTGCGGTCGGCGTAGGCGCGCCGCATGGCCTCCGCCATCAGGTGGATCTCGTCCGCGGAGCGGTAGTCGAGGCCGCGCAGATCGAAGCGCTCCAGCATGCCCAGCATCTCGCCGAGCACGATCCCGCCCCCAGAGGGCGGCCCCATGGAGATGAGGCGCCGGCCGGCGTACTCGATGACGATCGGCCGGCGCCAGATCGCGCGGTACTCCTCGAGGTCGCGCTTCGAGATCAGGCCGCCACCCCTCTCCATCTCCGCCACGACCGAGTCGGCGATCCAGCCACGGTAGAAGACGTCCGCTCCCGACGCGGAGATCGCGTCCAGCGAGCGCGCGAGGTCCGGCTGCCGCAGCACCGTCCCGCGGGCGGGCGCAAGACCATCCGGCAGAAAGATCGCAGCCGTCGCGGGAAAGCGGCTGAACCTCTTCACCTGCGCGGTCAGGGCGTCGTGGAGGCGCTTTGACACGGGGAAGCCATCGGCCGCCAGGCGACGGGCCGGCTCCAGCAGCCGGTCCCAGGCGAGCCGGCCGAAGCGACGGTGCGCCTTTGCCATCCCGGCGACGGAGCCGGGGACCCCGGCGGCCAGATGGCCGGTCCGGCTGGAGGAGCCGACCTTTCCGTCCTCTTCCACGTACATGTCGCGCCCGGCCGCAAGCGGCGCCCTCTCCCGGAAGTCCAGGGTCGCCTCTCGTCCATCCGCCGTGCGGACGACCATGAAACCGCCGCCTCCAAGGTTGCCTGCCTGCGGATAGACGACGGCGAGGGCGAAATGCACCGCCACGGCCGCGTCGATGGCGTTGCCCCCTTCCCGGAGAACCGCCAGGCCCGCGGCGCTCGCCAGGCTGTCCGTGCTCACGACCATGCCCCGAGAGCCCGCCGCGGGCGCCCGGTCGGCCGGGAAAGGCCAATCCTCGGGGAAGAGGGCGGTGCTCGTGTCGGCCCGTTCGGCCGTCGTCGCTTGCAGTCCGACCTGAGCGGGACCGGCCGCGGAGCCGGTGGCCCACGCTGTCTGGCCGCCGAGCGTGATGAGTGATCCGAGGGCCAGGAAGGCCAGGGACGAGAGGCGGCGGGCTATCGACATGCGTTCAATCTCCGTTCACGCCGACGCGGGGGCATATCTCGGCGATCTCGCACCGCCCGCACTCCGGACGCCTGGCGCGGCAGGTGGAACGCCCGTGCCGGATGAGCTGGACGTGGAGGGAGAAGCGGAGAGCCGGAGCGACGATCTCGTTCAGTATCTCGTGGGCCTTCTCGGGCGACGCGTTCGGCGGCACGAGCCCGAGGCGCTTCGCGAGCCTGTGGACGTGGGTGTCGACCGGCATGACCGGGCGTCCGAGGGAGAAACAGAGGACGCATGCGGCCGTCTTCGTCCCGACGCCCTTGATCGACGTAAGGTAGTCCAGGGCTCGGTCATCGGGCAGGTCCCGGAGGTGATCCAGGCTCGGTACCCCGTTCTCGCCGAGCGCCTTGAGCACTCTCAAGATCGTCTCGCTCTTTTGGGCGGCCAGGCCCGCGGAGCGGATCGTCTGCTCCAGCGGCTCACGACCCTTCGCACGCACCTCGTCCCACCCGGCATAGCTCTCCTGCAGGTTCGCCCAGGCTCGATCGCGATTCACGTCGGAGGTGTTCTGGCTGAGGATCGTGAGGATCAGCTCGTCCAGCGGGTCGAGGCGTGGCTTCCGCGCGTCCCCGTAGCTGGCTCGCAGCTCCGATTCGATCCGTTCGGTGAGGCGCGTTGCCGCCTCCGGGCTAACCGGTCTCACGCTCCTATCGGCCGTTCGTCGGGGCTCATACCTTCCGCTTCATCGTCCGGCCCGCAGGGGTGCTCGCCCGACGGCCGGAAGCACCCTCGAAGTTAGAGGGCGGTTATCAGCCGGCAAAGGAGGAGTCGATTTGGGGAGGGACTCTCGTCTGACCGAAGCTGGCAACCCCGCCACGGTCCGGATCGATCGAGCCTCGGTCAGGGAGATCGTCGAGCTGATCAACTCCGAGGATGCTCGTGTCGCGCCGGCCGTGGCCCGCGAGTCGGAGGCGATCGCTCGCCTGATCGACGAGGTCGAGCGGAGGATTCGCATCGGGGGTCGGCTGATCTACGTCGGAGCGGGCACGAGCGGACGCCTCGGAGTCCTCGATGCCGCGGAATGTCCTCCCACCTTCGGCACGGACCCCGACCTCGTGAGAGGTGTGATCGCCGGGGGGGCACCCGCTCTGGAGACGAGTCTTGAAGGGGTCGAGGATGACGAAGCGGCGGGCAGCGCATCCATCGAAGCGCTCGGGGTCGGTTCGGAGGACTTCGTGCTCGGCATCGCGGCGTCCGCCACGACGCCCTTCGTCCAGGCCGCGCTCGCCGAGGCCCGGGAACGGGGAGCGAGGATCGGACTTCTGAGCTTTACCCCACCACCGGAGAGCCTCGCGCGGCTCGCGGATGTGACCATCACGCCGATCGTCGGCCCGGAGGCCATCGCCGGCTCCACGCGGATGAAGGCGGGGACGGCGACGAAGCTCGTCCTGAACACGCTGACGACGGGCGTGATGGTCCGGCTCGGCAAGGTGCATCGCAACCTGATGGTGGACCTGCAGGCGGTGAGCCGGAAGCTCGTGGGTCGTAGCATCCGCATCGTCCGGGAAGTGAGCGGCGTCGACGAGGATACCGCCCGGCGGCTCCTGGGCGCCGCCGGTGGATCCAGCAAGATCGCGATCGCGATGCACGAGCTGCGGGCCTCCCGGGCCGTGGCCGAGCGTGTCGTGGATGAGTGTGGTGGATTGCTGGGCGAGGCGATCGAGCGCTACGCGGACGGTCCGCTGCCATACTATGCGGGCTATCCGGAGACCTTCGGCGACGAGGACACGCGCCTTCTCGCCGCGCGCCTTCGCGCCGCGCCCGATCGTCTCGGAAGGGCCGTCGAGCACGAGACGCCACCGGAGAGGCGAACCGCCCGGTGGGGCGCGCGGGAGCACCTGGCGCACCTCATCGAGTGCGAGACCGTCGCCTTCCGGCCGCGTGTCGATAGGGTCCTGGAGACGGAGGAACCGGGGTTCGAAGCCTGGGAGCCATCTCCCGACCCTGCGGCCGAAGGGGACGCAGAGCAGCTCCTCGCCGTCTTCCGGACCGAGCGATCACGGACGTGTGCTCTGCTCGAGCCGCTGAGCGATCGGGGATGGGCTCGCTCCGCCACCATCGGAGACGAGCGCGTCACGCTGTACCAGTTCCTTCGCGGCGTCGCCAACCATGACGAGGCGCACGCCATCAGGATCCGCGAGCGGATTCACTCGGACCTCATCAGCCCGTCGGCCGGGTCGGTGGGCGTCCTCTCCGAGCCGAGGCGCTGAAGGCTTGCTCTACGCCGGCGTGATGTCCGGTACATCCCTGGACGGCGTCGATGTGGCCGTGGCGGAGCTCACGGGGGAGGAGGAGAGCCCGAGCGAGGCCTCCCTGGTCGGCTTCCGGACCGTTCCCTACGGCGAGCCGTTCCACGACCGACTCGCGGCGGCCGTGGAGGGCGCGCGAGCGGATGAGCTCTGCCGGCTGAACTTCGAGCTGGGGCGGCGTCTCGCCGAGGCGGTCGAGATCACGCTCGCCGACCTGGCCCTGGCACCGGGAGCGCTGGTCGCGATCGGCAGTCATGGTCAGACGATCTGGCATGATCCTCCCGCCGAAGCACCCGGAAGCACCTTGCAGCTGGGAGAGCCGGCCGTGATGGCGGAGATCCTCGGCGTCCCGATCGTCGCCGACTTCCGTGTCCGTGACATGGCGGCGGGCGGACACGGGGCGCCCCTCACCCCGTACTTCGACGGGCTGCTGCTCTCCTCGCCGACGGTCTCCAGGGTCGTTCAGAACATCGGCGGGATGGCGAACGTGACCTGGTTGCCCGCCAGCGACGAGACCGGGAGGGGCGATCGGATCGCGTTCGACACCGGACCTGGCGTCGCGTTGATCGATCAAGCGGTGCGCGAGCTCACGGCCGGTGAGGAGGCGTACGATCGCGACGGAGAGCGTGCGGCCAGAGGCCGGGTCCTGGATGGCCCTCTCGGCGAATGGCTGGAGGATTCCTTCTTCCGGCTTTCACCGCCTCGAAGCACCGGGCGGGAGCGGTTCGGCGCCCCGCGTCTCAGGGAGTGGCTCGAGCGGCATTCCGAGCAGCGCGACGAGGATTTGATCGCGACACTGACGGAGCTCACGGCGCACACGATCGCCGAGGGCTACCGGCTGGCCGGGCTCGAACCCCGGGAGGCCTACCTGTGCGGCGGTGGGGCCAGAAACCCGTCGATCCGGGAGAGACTCCAACGGCTGCTGCCCGACGTCTCGATCCAGCCCCTGGATGCGCTCGGCTGGGATGGCGATGCCCGGGAGGCCGCCGCCTTCGCTCTGCTGGCCCGCCAACACCACCTGGGGATACCGATCGACCTGGGGTGGGCCACCGGTGCCCCGGGATCCCGCGTCCTGGGCAAGTGGGTCCCCGCGTGAGCTCAGCCTCACCAGCTCTCCTTCTCATCGAAGCCCTGCGTCTCGACCGCGAGCCGGTGGATGAGGCTCGGCGACGGGCGCTCGAGGCGCTGGAGCTGGGTGTGGGAGGCTTCATCCTCTTCGGGGGTCGGGCCGGGGAGGTGGCTCTCCTCCTGGAAGAGATCACGGTGGCCGCGGGCCGTGCCCTCTGGCTCGCGGCCGACCTCGAACGCGGGGCCGGCCAGCAGTTCGCCGGCCTTACCTCGCTGCCCCCTCCCGCGGCGCTGGCTTGCGCTCCCGACCCCGTCGAGGCGGCTCGCGTGGCTGGAGAGATCACCGGGAGAGAAGCCAGGGAGCTCGGGATCAACTGGGTGCTCGCCCCGGTGCTCGACCTGGACATCTCGGGCGATAACCCGATCGTCGGCACGCGGAGCTTCGGCTCGGATCCGGGCGACGTGGCGCGGCTCGGCCGTGCATGGATCGACTCCTGTCAGAGCCAGGGGCCGGCTGCCTGCGCCAAGCATTTCCCCGGGCACGGCCGCACCGTGAGAGATTCGCACCTGGAGCTGCCTGTCGTAGAGGCCTCGCCCGACGAGCTGCATGAGGACCTCGAGCCCTTCGTCGAGACGGCCGGAGTCGTCGCGACCGTAATGGCCGCGCACGTGACGTATCCCTCTCTCTTACCGGGCGGGCCCGCGTCGCCTCGCCCGCTGCCGGCGAGCCGGGACCCGGCCGTGTTGCGGGGCCTGCTTCGCGATAGGCTCGGCTTCGAAGGCCTGGTCGTTTCGGATGCGCTCATCATGGGCGGTTTCGCGGATCCCGAGCTGCAAGGGTCGGCCGCCGTGGAGGCGATGACCGCCGGCTGCGACCTCTTGCTGTACCCGCACGATACAGCAGGCGCTGCGGAGGCTCTTCGGCGGGCCGCGGATGAGGATCCCGTGGTCGCCGACCTTCTGTCGGAGGCGGCCGCGCGCAGCGGTCGCGTGTTGAGAGAA
>JAUVMT010000171.1 GCA_030600085.1 Gemmatimonadales bacterium
GAGCTCGTGGATCATATCTCGGAAGCAGCGCTCGGCGTCGAAGTGCTCGTGAGGGTTCGGACTCGAACGCACGATCACGGTCCGCTCGCCGAACGGCTCGATCTCGAAGCCCACCCTGCCCAGCAGCTGGGCCAGCTCCTCCGCGGCGGAGTACTCGGAGGGCGACAGCGTCAGGGTGAGGGGAAAGAGCAGCCTCTGGGCCTCGCCGCCCGACTCCTGGAAGCGCCGCATCGTCTCCTCGTAGAGCACCCGCTCGTGCGCCGAGTGCTGGTCGATGATCAGCAGGCCCCTGCGGGTGGCGGCGAGGATGTACGAGTCGTGCAGCTGCCACAGCTCCGGTCGAAGCTGTGCCGCCAGAGGGGCGATATCGACGGCCGCGGAGGACTCCTCGTCGCCGCCTGCCTCCGCCATGAAGAGCGCGAACTGGTCCGGGGCCGAGCCCTCGCGCACCATCGCGGGCGCACCTTCTCCCGCCGCCGTGGTCGCGTGAGCCACTCCGGCCGGCTCGGGTGCGCGGCCCACTCCGGCCTGCTCCGGCGCGCGGTCCAGGGGAGGCGTGCTGCTGATCCTGGCGAGCCGTCCCCGCGCGGCGTCCACGAGCATCCGCTCGACCCGCTCCCGATCGCGAAAGCGGATCTCGGTCTTGGCCGGGTGTACGTTCACGTCCATGGACTCGGGGGGCAGGCTCAGGAAGAGGAAGTAGTCGGGGCGGAGCCCGGGGACGACCGTCGTCCGGTAGGCCTCGTCGACCACGCGCCCCAGGCCTCGATCGACGAACGGCCTCCCGTTGGCGAAGGTGAAGCGACGGCGGCCCGTCCTGGCCTCGTCCGGCCGCTGGATCAACCCCGCCACGCGGCACTCGCCATCCGGTCCATCCAGATCGATGAGCGACGAGGCCTCTTCCTCGCCCCAGATCTGACCGATCCGCTGGCGCAGCGTGGCAGGACCCAGGGAGAGCAGCTCCCGGTCGTTGGAACGCAGGCTGAATCCCACCTGCAGATTGCACAGAGCCAGCAGGATCACCGCGTCGCTCGCCGCACGGGTCTCCGCGGCCGCGCGTCGGAGAAACTTGGCTCTCGCGGGCACGTCGCCGAACAGACCCGTGACGGTGACGGTCGTGCCCCTGCGGCGGGCAATCTCGTCGGCGGCCTGGACACGCCCGCCGGCGGCGCGGACCCCGGTGCCGACACCGTCCTCCGAGGCGGTCTCCAGAGAGAACCGGCTCACCGCGGCGATCGACGGGAGCGCCTCTCCCCGGAAGCCGAGCGACGAGATGCGCGCCAGATCCTCGGCCTGGCGGATCTTGCTCGTCGCGTGACGATCCAGGGCCAGCAGGGCGTCCTCTCGGTCCATTCCGCACCCGTCGTCCGCCACTCGGATCTCCGTCTTGCCCCCGTTGCGGAGCGACACGTCGATGCGGGTCGCGCCCGCGTCGAGCGCGTTCTCGACGAGCTCCTTCACGACCGAGGCGGGCCGCTCGACGACCTCTCCGGCTGCGATCTGGTTGGCGACGTGGTCAGGAAGGATGTGGATTCGCGGGCTCATCAACCGTGCAGGCTCTATGTGTGTAAGTTATAAAATATTAGTGCGTTATGGCGTGTGATCTCGGCTGTCGTCTCAGGTCCATCTCCCCGGATCTCGGCCAACCGCCGGCAGGTATGGATCAGGTGCGACGGCTCGTTTCTCCGCCCTCTCCGGGGGACGGGGGAGAGGTAGGGACTGTCCGTCTCGACGAGCAGGCGATCGGCCGGTACCCGGCGGACCGCTTCTCCGCCGTCGAACTTCTTGAACGTAACGATACCCGAGAAGGAGACGAACCACCCTGCGTCGAGCCCCGCCGTCAGCAGCTCATCCCCCCCGGTGAAGCAGTGGAGGACCCCGCGGACGCGTCCGGCGAACTCCGAGATCAGAGCCGCCATCTCCTCGTCCGCATCTCGCGAATGGACGACCACCGGAAGGCCCGTACGCTCCGCCAGCTGCAGCTGGCTCCGGAAGGCGTGTCGCTGCTCCTCTCTCGGCGAATTGTCGTAGTGGTAGTCGAGACCCGTCTCGCCGATCGCCACCACCTCGGGCCGCGCGGCCAGCTCGTCCAGCTCGGCCAGAAGCTCGTCGCTGAAAGCGGCCGCCTCGTGGGGATGAAGCCCCACCGTCGCCCACACGCCGGGAGAGGCACCTGCGAGATCGATCGCCCGACGGGCGTCCGCCGGATCGCTCGCGACGGTCACGAGCTCCGAAACGCCGGCGTCCCGCGCTCGCTGGAGCACCTCGCTGCGGTCTTCCTCGAACTCCTGGTCCGAGAGATGGAGATGGGAATCGAAGAGGCGGATCTCAGTCATCGGCCACCGCCACGAGCTTCAATCCGCCGTGGGCTCGCCGGGCGAAACTCAGGCTCCGGCCGCGTGCGCCCTCTGGGCCTTGGCTCGTCGACGACCGTATTCCTCGATCTCGAGCAGCGCCGGCGAGGCCACGAAGATCGACGAGTACGTCCCGATCAGGACTCCGAGGATCAGCACCATCGCGAACGGCCGGATCACCGAGCCGCCGAAGAGAAAGAGGGCCAGCAGGGTGACCAGCGTGGTTCCGCTGGTCAGCACCGTCCGGGGCAGCGTCTCGTTGATGCTCCGGTTCAGCGTCGTCTCGTACGGCTCTTTCCGCTTCTTCCGGAGGTTTTCACGGATGCGGTCGAACACGACGATCGTGTCGTTCAGCGAGTAACCGACGATCGTGAGGATGGCCGCCACGGTTCCGAGCGTGATCTCGATCCCCACCAGCGAGATGAAACCGAAGGTGATCAAGATGTCGTGGATCGTCGCGACTACCGCCGCCACACCGAAGCGCCACTCGAAGCGGAAGGCGAGGTAGATCAAGGTCAAGACGAAGGACATGAGGATGGCCAGCACGGCCTTGCGTTGGAGCTCGCTCCCGACCTTCGGACCCACGGCTTCCACACGCTGCACCGTGTACCCGTCTTCGCCGAACGCTGCCGAGAGAGCGTCCAGCACTCGCTCCACCTCGCCCTGGCCGGCGATCTCTTCGAAGGTCTGCAGCCGAATGAGGTACTCTCGCTCGCCGCCGAAGCTCTGGATCGCCGCTCCCGCGAAGCCGGCTTCCTCCACGACGGAGCGCAGATCCGCCGCGTTCATCTGCTCGTTGAACTCCACCTGCACGAGCGTGCCGCCGGTGAAGTCGACACCGTACTCGAGCCCTCCATGTAGTGCGATCGATGCAATCCCGATCCCGATCAGCACGGCGGATGCGATGTAGGCCCGGCGGCGCCCCGCCATGAAGGAGTACTTCGCGTCCTTGAATAATCTCATCGTCAGATGTTTATCGGCGCGCCCGCGGCCCGCCTGTCCAGATAGATCATGAAGAGGGTGCGCGTCACGTAGATCGCGGTGAAGAACGAGGCCAGGATCCCGATCACGAGCGTCACGGCGAACCCGCGGACCGGTCCTGTTCCGAACTGGAAGAGGATGATCGCGGTGATCAGCGTCGTGAGGTTCGCGTCGACGATCGCGGAGAGCGCCGCCTCGAAACCGGTATCCACGCTCGTCCGAGGAGTCTTGCCATCTTCGAGCTCTTCCCGTATGCGCTCGAAGATGAGGACGTTTGCGTCGACGGCCATCCCGATAGACAGGATGATGCCGGCGATACCCGGCAGGGTCAGCGTCGCACCGAGGCCGGCGAGCCCTCCCAGCAGCAGGACGACGAAGACGCTGAGGGCGATGACGGCCATGACGCCCGCGACCCTGTAGTAGGCCACCATCAGCACCAGGACCGCGATGATGCCTATGGCGAACGCGAACTTCCCTTGCCTGACGGAGTCTGCGCCGAGCGATGGGCCGACGGAGCGTTCCTCCACGATCCGGATTGGCTGCGGGAGAGCGCCGGCGCGAAGAACGAGCGCCAGATCCTGCGCCTCCTGGAGGCTCGACCCCGTGCCCATCTCGATCTGGGCCCGACGGCCCAGCGTTTGGCGGATTACCGGGGCACTCTGGACCTTGTTGTCGAGGACGATCGCCATCAGGTCGCCTACGTGACGGCTCGTGCCTCGCTCGAACTTCCGCGCCCCCCGCCGGGTGGTCTCGAACGGGACGTAGGGCTGGTTGAACGTCGGGTCCCGTGCCGCCGGTCCGGCGTCGGCGAGATCCTCACCGGTCAGGAGAGGCTCATCCTCGAGGACGTAGAGCGTGCGGTAAGAGTCGGCTCCACCGGCGATTGGCTCCACACCCCACTTGAGCTCGGAGCCGCGAGGAATGGCGTCCCTCACGGCCTCGAGCGCGAGGTAGCGCTCCGCCGTGGGGATGTCTTGCTCGCTCACGAGGAACTGGCCGACCTGGCCGCTCTCGAGAAGCAGCGCCGTGAGAGGACGAAGCTCCTGCTCTCCCGTCTCGGTCGCCGTCGTGTCCGGCCCGGCTCCCGTGACCGTCGTGTCCGGCCCGGTTCCGGAGGTAGTCGTGTCCGCCGCGGCATCCGCCTCCTGCTCGGCGTTGGCCGAATCGGCACCCTGGAGGAGCTCCGGCAGGCCCGCGGGCGTCTCGGGCTCGAGGATCCGGACCACCTCGAGGTTCTCTGCACCGATCTCCCGGACGATGATCCGGTCGATCCGAGGCAGCGCGCGCCGGAACTCCTCGCCGGCGCGGACGATCTTGAACTCGAGGAACGCGGTACGCTCGACGATCGACTTGGCGCGCTCGGGATCGTCGATCCCCGCGAGCTCCACGACGATCCGCTCGGCGCCGACTCGCTGAATGGTAGGCTCGCGCACGCCGAACTCATCGATCCGGTTGCGGATCGTGGTCAGCGTCCGGGCAATCGCGTCGGCCTTGGCCGCGGCATCGAGGCTGCCGTCGGGATCATCGATCTCCACGGCCAGGTGCATGCCGCCCTGGAGATCCAGACCAAGCTTGAGCGCCGACTCCCGCTCGCCGGTCGGGCCCTCCTTCGGAAGCAAGGCCCAGCCGCAAAGAAGCAGCAGCACCGCGATCAGGATTATGCGTGCTCTAACTGTGCTGAACATCCGTGTCTTTTCAGAACGCAGGGTTGATCGATCAAAAGCCACGGAAGGTAGTTTTCACGCCCATCTTCCGAAAGGTTGCGCGGGCATGTTGTCCACTCGCCTCTATCGTGGTCACTTGGGTCCACAATGTCACTCGAAGAACGTCGGCCAGACGCGCTCGCTAACATCGAGCTGCTGCCTCGCTCGAGCCATCCCCTCATCCTGCTCGATACGGAGGATGAGGACCGAGCTGAGAGCCTCATGCCCTACCTCGTGAACCGGCTCGGACGGTGAGCACTCAGTGATCGCCGTGGCGTCCAGCTGTGCGCTCGCCGCCGATGCGGGGGCTCGGCTCTCGAAGGTCGGGGGAAACGCCGTGGACGCGGCGCTGGCGGGAGCGCTCGTCTCCGCCGTCACCGAGCCCGGCGTCAGCTCATTGGGCGGCGGCGCCTTCGTGATGATCTGCCCGCCCGATGAAGCGCCGATCCTGATCGACGGCCATGTGGAGATGCC